>CAZBZD010000101.1:0-6725 GCA_964496295.1 uncultured Rhodanobacteraceae bacterium
AACGCAGCCAGCACGCCAACCGCGACCGCGCCATGAAGATGCTGCACGCCAAGCTCTACGAGCTGGAAGTGCAGAAGCAGAACGCCGAGCGCGACGCGCTGGAAGCCACCAAGTCCGACATCGGCTGGGGCAGCCAGATCCGCAACTACGTGCTGGACCAGAGCCGCATCAAGGATCTGCGCACCGGCATCGAGCGCACCGACACCCAGAAAGTGCTGGACGGCGACCTGGACGGTTTCATCGAGGGCAGCCTCAAGTCGGGTCTCGAAGCCGGTTCCAAACGCGCCGACGCGTGAAGGAGGGATTGGGGATGGGTAGCGGGGGCGCAATGATCAAGTCCTATCGCGACCTGGATGCTTGGCAGGAAGCCATGTTGCTGGCCGAGCAGGTCTACATGGTGGCGAAGAGACTGCCTGCCGATGAGCGTTTTGCGCTGACCCAGCAGTTGAGGCGAGCCGCCGTGTCCGTGCCTTCCAATATCGCGGAAGGGCACGCACGCGGCGCCACCCGCGACTTTGCCAGGTTCGTTGCCATAGCTCGTGGATCCGTCGCGGAGCTGGAAACACAATTGCAGCTTGCTGTACGAGTGGGTTTGCTTGATGCTCAAGACATTAAGCAGGCGATGCGCAGTTGCGACAAGTTGGGTCGGATACTTCGGGGTTTGCGAAAATCACTGGACAGCAAACTTGCCGCCAAGTTGAAACATGCGCCCCCGCTACCCGCCCCCAATCCCCTATCAAATGAACACTGATACCATGAGCACCTCCGTACCTTCCGACAATGCCGCCGCCGTCGACGAAAACCGCCTGATCGCCGAGCGGCGTGAAAAATTGACGGCCATGCGTGGGCAAGGTGTGGCGTTTCCCAACGACTTTCGCCCGGATGCTTTTGCGGGCGATTTGCAGGCTGCGAACGAAGGCAAGGATGCCGGAGCCGTCGAGGCCGAGGCGAAGCACGTCAAGGTCGCCGGCCGCATCGTGCTCAAGCGCGTGCAGGGCAAGGTCAGCTTCGTGCAGTTGCAGGACATGACCGGGCGCATCCAGTTGTTCATCCGCAAGGACAACCTGGAAGAGGGCGCCTACGATGCCTTCAAGGGCTGGGACGTGGGCGACATCGTCGGCGCCGGGGGCGTGCTTATGCGTACCCGCACCGGCGAGCTGTCGATCAAGGTCGACGGCCTGCGCCTGCTGACCAAGTCGCTGCGCCCGCTGCCGGACAAGTTCCACGGCCTGGCCGACGTCGAGCGCCGCTACCGGCAGCGCTACGTCGACCTGATCGTCACGGCCGAGGCGCGCGAGGCCTTCCGCCTGCGTTCGCGCGCGATCGGCCGCATCCGCCAGTGGCTGGAAGCCGAGCCGCGCCGCTTCATGGAAGTGGAAACGCCGATGATGCACGTCATTCCCGGCGGCGCCACCGCGCGCCCGTTCGTGACCCACCACAACGCGCTGGACATGGACCTGTACCTGCGCGTGGCGCCCGAGCTTTACCTCAAGCGCCTGGTCGTCGGCGGCTTCGAGCGCATCTACGAGATCAACCGCAACTTCCGCAACGAGGGCGTGTCGACCCGGCACAACCCCGAGTTCACGATGCTGGAGCTGTACCAGGCCTACGCCAGCTACCACGAGATCATGGACCTCACCGAAGGCATGATCCGCGACGTGGCCGCCAGGGTGGTCGGCCGCACCGAACTGGAATGGGATGGCCAAAAGATCGATGTCGGGGCACCGTTCAAGCGCCGGCGCATGGAGGATGCCGTGCTCGAACACAATCCGGAGATCAAGCGCGAGGAACTGCGCGACCGCGACGCCATGGCGGCGCACGCCGAGCGCCTGGGCGTGCAGGTCAAGCCGTCGATGGGCTGGGGCAAGTTGCTGCTGGAAATCTTCGAGGCCACCGTCGAGGGCACGCTGGTCCAGCCGACCTTCATCACCCGGCATCCGCTGGAAGTCTCGCCGCTGGCACGCCGCAACGACGACGACCCGGACATGACCGACCGCTTCGAGCTGTTCGTGGGCGGCAAGGAAATCGCCAACGGCTTTTCCGAGCTCAACGACCCCGAGGACCAGGCCGCGCGCGTCCGCGCCCAGGTCGAGGCCAGGGATTCAGGCGACGACGAAGCCATGCACTACGACGCCGACTACATCGCGGCGCTGGAAATCGGCCTGCCGCCGACCGGCGGCCTCGGCGTCGGCATCGACCGCCTGGTGATGCTGCTGGCCGACGCGCCGTCGATCCGCGACGTGCTGCTGTTCCCGTACATGCGTCCGCAGGCCTGACCGGGCCGGAAGACCGCCCGCGCCGGCGGCAGGCGTTTTTTCCCGGCCCGTTTTTCCCGAATTGACCTGCGTCATGCCATTCGCGCGGGCATGTCCTAGCATGGAACCATGCCAGGCACGGGAGTACTGCGCATGTCACGTTCTCCGCACCGCGATGAGCACCCCGGAACATGGCCGGCGATCGCCAGCGCCGCGCTGCGGGTCGCCTTCGGCCTGATCTGGGTGGTCAATGCCGCCTTCGCCTGGACGCCCGGGTTTGCCGACCACTATGTCGGCTACCTGCACAATGCCGCGCAGGGGCAACCCGGCTGGTCGTCGTGGTGGTTCGATTTCTGGATCGCGCTGGTGACCCCGCATGCCGGGTTGTTCGTCTGGCTCACGCGCATCATCGAAACCGTGCTTGCATTCACCCTGCTGCTGGGCATCGGGCGCAGGACCGTGTACCTGGCGGGCGCCCTCTTCAGCCTGCTGGTGTGGAGCACGGCCGAGGGGTTCGGCGGCCCCTACGCGGTGGGCGCGGCCAACATGGGCGCCGGCATCGTCTACGTGCTGGTTTTCGTCGCGCTGATCGTCATCAACAGCCGTACCCACGGCAGCCCCTACAGCGTCGATTACCATCTCGAAAAACGCTGGCCTGCCTGGCGGCGCATTGCCGAATGGCGCTCCGATGCGCTTCCGGCCGAAATCCGCCCGGTGTCGTGGCGCGTGCAGGCCCCCGTGCTGCTGGGCATCGCCCTGCTGGTGTTCTTCCTGGCCGCCGGGCTGCACAGCAGCCTGCATGTCAAGGCGCCGTCGCCCGCCGCCGCCGCGGCGGCGGTGTCGCCGCTGTCCCTCGCGTCCGGCCAGCCGGTGCCCGAGGCCCGCGATGCGCGCCTGCCGCCGGTCCGGCCCGGCGACAGCGTGGACGTGCACATCGTCGCCACCGACGAGACGGTGGCGATTGCCAGCGGCGTACAGTACAAGGCCTGGACGTTCGGCGGCATGGTGCCCGGGCCGACCATCCATGTCCGCCAGGGACAGACCGTCAACGTGACCTTCACCAACCACGGCACGATGCAGCATTCGATCGACTTCCATGCCGCGGTGACGCCACCGAACCTGCATTACAAGGACATCATGCCGGGCGAGTCGCTCACGTTCTCGTTCGTCGCCGACACGCCGGGGGCGTTCCTCTACCACTGCGGCACCGCGCCGGTGCTGCTGCACATCGGCAACGGCATGTACGGCGCGCTGATCGTGGACCCGGCCACGCCGCTGCCGCCCGCCGAGGAAAGCTACGTGCTGGTGCAGGGCGAGTGGTACACCCGGCAGGTGGAGGGAACCCTGATGGGCGGCGACTACGAAAAGATGCTGCAAGAGCGGCCCGACGAAGTGGTCTTCAACGGCGTGGCGTTCCAGTACAAGGATCATCCGCTGCCGGTCACGGCGGGCAAGCGCGTGCGCCTCTACCTGGTCAATGCGGGCCCCAGCCTGTGGAGCTCGTTCCACGTGATCGGGGCGATTTTCGACAAGGTGTATCCGGGCGGTGATCCCGCCCAGGCGACAAGTGGCGTGTCGACGTATTCCGTCGGGCCGGGCGCGGGAGCCGTGTTCGACCTGGTGATTCCCGAGCCCGGTGAATACGCCTTCGTCGACCACTCCATGGCGCATGCCGTCATCGGCGCGCAGGGCATTCTCGACGTGCGCAGGGAGGGGGCTCCCCGGGAGAAGCCGGCCGAGCCTGTCGCCGCCGCGCCGCCGCCGGCCCCCGTGGAGAAACCCGTGCCGACCGCGCCGAGCGGGCCGTACAGGTTCGATCCGGCCAAAGGAGCGGCCCTGTACGCGGCAAATTGCGCAGCCTGCCACCAGGCCACCGGCACGGGCCTGCCGGGAGCCTTTCCGCCCCTGAAGGGCAACGCCGCCGTCCTGGACCCCGACGCGACCAAGCAGATCCGGGTCATCCTGCACGGGCTGCACGGCGAAAACATCGACGGCACCATGTATCCGACGGCCATGCCTCCTTTCGGTGCTTCGCTGGACGATGCCGAGATTGCCGACATCGTCAACCACGAACGCTCGTCGTGGGGCAACCGCGGCAAGCCGGTCACGGCCGACCAGGTCGAGGCCGTGCGGGCAAAGCCGCCGGAACCCTGAGCCATGCATGCCGGGAGCGGATGAGCGGCGCGGCCGAAAATCCGGGACGCGACGGCCCGCGCACGCGTCCCCCGGTGCAGTACGTGCGGCGAGTCTGTAGAATGAGACTTTACCAGCTCGGGTTTTGTTCATGACTCCCCTGATTTTCGTCACCGGCGGCGTGGTGTCCTCCCTCGGCAAGGGCATCGCGGCCTCTTCGCTGGCAGCGCTTCTGGAAGCGCGTGGCCTGGATGTCACGCTGATGAAGCTCGATCCGTACATCAACGTCGACCCGGGCACCATGAGCCCGTTCCAGCACGGCGAGGTGTACGTCACCGACGACGGCGCCGAGACCGACCTGGACCTGGGCCACTACGAGCGCTTCGTGCGCACGCGGCTGTCCGGCCGCCACTCCATCACCACCGGCAAGGTGTACGAATCGGTGATCCGCAAGGAGCGCCGCGGCGACTACCTGGGCGCCACGGTGCAGGTCATCCCGCACATCACCGACGAGATCAAGCACTGCGTCTACGAGGCCACGCGCGACCACGACGTGGCGCTGGTGGAAATCGGCGGTACCGTGGGCGATATCGAATCGCTGCCGTTCCTGGAGGCCATCCGCCAGCTGCGCAGCGAGCACGGCCCGGACAAGTGCCTGTTCATGCACCTGACCCTGGTGCCGTTCATCAAGGCCGCCGGCGAGATCAAGACCAAGCCGACCCAGCATTCGGTCAAGGAACTGCGCTCGATCGGCATCCAGCCCGACGTGCTGGTGTGCCGCAGCGAGCTGCCGCTGCCGGAGGCCGAACGGCGCAAGATCGCGCTGTTCACCAACGTCGCCGAGCAGGCGGTCATCAGCGCGGCGGACGTGGACGTCATCTACAAGCTGCCGCTGTCGCTGCAGGAGCAGGGCCTGGACGACATCGTGGTCGAGCGCCTGGGCCTGGACGCGCAGCCGGCCGACCTCGGCGAGTGGAAGCAGGTGATCGATGCCGTCGAGCATCCGCGGGACGAGGTCACCATCGCCATCGTCGGCAAGTACGTCGAGCACAAGGATGCCTACAAGTCCCTCGGCGAGGCGCTGCGCCACGGCGGCATCCAGCAGCAGACGCGGGTCAACCTGAAATGGCTCGATTCCGAGCAGATCGAGGTGGCCGGCGCCGAGCAGCTGCTTTCCGACGTGGACGCGATCCTGGTGCCGGGCGGTTTCGGCAAGCGCGGCTTCGAGGGCAAGGTGCAGGCCTCGCGCTATGCGCGCGAGCACAAGATCCCGTATTTCGGCATCTGCTACGGCATGCATGCGGCGGTGGTGGATTTCGCCCGCCACGTGGCCGGCCTGGCCGGTGCCGACTCCAGCGAAAACAACCATCACGCCGAGGAGCCGGTGATCGCCCTGGTCACCGAATGGACCACGGCCAGCGGCGACGTGGAGCAGCGCGACGAGGGCTCGGACCTGGGCGGCACCATGCGCCTGGGCGCGCAGGAATGCCGCCTCAGGCAGGGCACGCTGGCGCGCGAGATGTACGGCCGGGACGTGGTGCGCGAGCGCCATCGCCACCGCTACGAATTCAACAACCGCTACCGCCAGCAGTTCGAGGACAAGGGCCTGGTGATCTCCGGCAAATCCATGGACGACCTGCTGGTGGAGATCGTCGAGCTTTCGCCGCAGCAGCATCCGTGGTTCCTGGCCTGCCAGGCGCACCCGGAGTTTCTGTCCACCCCGCGCGACGGCCACCCGCTGTTCATCGGTTTCGTGCGTGCCGCGCGCGAATACAAGGCGGCGCACGCGGGGCCGCAATTGGCGAGCGTGGATCGGGGTGCGACCGCATGATCCGGGGTTTGGGTATGTCGGCGCGCGATGGAAGTCATGTGATCGGGACCCGGGACCCGGGACCCGGGTCCCGGGCGGTTGCAAGATGCCGACGCAGTGAAAGCCTCCAGCCCCGATCGAAGCCACAAGCCACATCCTTTACAAGAAGCTGGAGGGTTGCGGGTCCCGGGTCCCGGGTCCCGGGTCCCGAACCAAAACATACCGACCTCCGTCACAGCGACGGCAACGAAGAGGCCATGTCATGAAACTGTGCGGCTTCGAAGTCGGCCTCGAACACCCCCTGTTCCTCATCGCCGGCCCCTGCGTGGTCGAATCCGAACAATTGCAGGTGGACACCGCCGGCACGTTGAAGGAAATCACCGGCAAGCTCGGCATCCCGTTCGTCTTCAAGTCCAGCTTCGACAAGGCCAACCGGTCCTCGGCGAAAAGTTTCCGCGGCCCGGGCATGGAAGAAGGCCTGCGCATCCTCGGCGAGGTCAAGCGCCAGGTCGGCGTGCCGGTGCTGA
>CAZBZD010000102.1:0-6723 GCA_964496295.1 uncultured Rhodanobacteraceae bacterium
CGGCTTCACCGTGACCGTGAAATGACGCTCCAGCCGCGCCCGGTCGCCCGACAGCGCGCCGACGAACAGGCGCTCGACGGCCTTCAGCCACGGCGTGCGGCCCGGCTCGAGCGTGCGCCGGGTGCCGTCGGGCAGCACCTCGTGCGCCTTGCCGTCGCGCATTTCGAACACGTAGTGGTACGGGCGCGTGATTTCCCAGCGGAACCCGGCCTCGGGGCTGACGCGCAGCACGCCGTGGCTGACCAGCGGCTGCTCGAAACCCTGCAGCGTGCGCGTCTCCACGAAACTCGCGGCAAAGTCGCCCGGCGCCTGCGTCGCGGCAAAAGTTGCACCGGTCACGACCAGCAGCAAGATGCCGACCCACCCACGCAAGCACCGGCCCGAACGAGTAGGGCGGGCACTGCCCGCCGGGCAAGCTCCGCGCGCGCGCGGGCCATATTTGGCGGGCAGTGCCCGCCCTGCCCGGGAAGCGAGGCTGCGTGTTCCCGACTCGATCAACGTTTTCATAAAAAATTCTTCAGGCATTCCAGCAGGGCCGGCGGGCTGGCCAGTTGCAGTTCCCAGGTATCCAGGGTGACCGCGCACTGCACCGTTTCCCCCGTGGCCAGGCGCTCGCCGCCGGCCGCGTCGGTGATCACGTACTCGATGCGCATGCGGTTTTCCCACTCCACCAGCCCGGCCTCGACGCGGACCTCGCGCGCGTAGGTGAGCGGCTTGACGAAGCGCGCACGGCAGTCCACCAGCGGCCAGGCGAACCCCGACGCGCGCATCTGCGGGTAATCGTAGCCGATCTTGCGCAGCAGCACGGCGCGCGCGGCCTCGAAATAGCGGAAATAGTTGCCGTGCCAGACGATGCCGGCGGCGTCCACGTCCGGGAACGGAATTTCCAGGTCCACATGCGCGCGGACGAGCGCATGCCCCGCGCGTGCGCGGGGTCCCCGTTTGCTGGCGTCGATGGATGGTTGCGGCATGTTCCGGCACGATATCGAAAAGCGCCACTCTACCCGATCGCGGCCAGGCACCGGGACGGATCAGGCGCGAGCCCTCCGCCGCGACAGGCGCCGGCCCAGCAACACCGGAATGCGCGGCCACATGCCCAGGAACAGGCGCACGTGCAGCCACACCATGCGCCGATTGTCGGCCAGCATGCGGAAGTGCGAGATGCCGTCGGCGGGATAATGCACGCGCGTGGGCACGAAACGGCTCGCGGTGCCGGCCCAGTACAGGCGCACCATGATGTCGGTGTCGAAATCCATGCGCCGGCCGATGCGCACGTGCCGCGCCAGCGCCAGGCACGGCGCGACCGGGTACACGCGGAACCCGCACATGCTGTCGACGAGCGACAGCGACAGGGTTTCCAGCCAGACCATGGCGTGGGTGAGGTAGCGGCCGTAGAAGCGCACCGCCGGCACGCTGTCGTCGTACTGCGGGCAGCCCGAGACCAGGCACCCCGGATGCTCCTCCGCCAGGGCCAGCAGGCGCGGCACGTCGCCGAGGTCGTGCTGGCCGTCGGCGTCGACCTGCAGGACGTGCGTGAAGCCCTCGGCGCCGGCATGCGCGATGCCGGCCATGACCGCCGCGCCCTTGCCGCGGTTGTCCGGCAGGCGCAGGCACTCGACGCCGGCCCGCGCGGCCTGCGCCTCCAGCACGCCGCGGGTCGTCGCGTCGCTGCCGTCGTCGACCAGCAGCACCGGCAGGCCGTGGCCGCGCAACGCCGTCACCACCGCTTCCAGGCACGCATGGTGGTTGTAGACCGGGACCACGGCGCAGGGCTTGAACGTCATGGCGCGCCCGCGTAGTCGAACATGCCGCTGGAAGCGGTCACCGGCCCTTCCGGCAGCATCAGCAGGTACTCGTAGCCGAGCTTCCCGCCGGCGCGGCGCAGGCGCAGCGTCAGGCGCGCGCCGGGCCGGATCGGGCGCTTGAACTTGACCCGGTCGAGCACGCCCGGCGGGGTGTCGCGCCCGCTCCATTCGGCCGCGAACCAGGCCGCCCAGCCGATCTGCACCACGCCCGGCAGGATCGGCCAGCCGTCGAAATGGCCCTCGAACCACGGGCAGTCGGCGGCCACGCGCAGCTGCAGGTCGACGCCGTCGGCATGCGCCTGCCGCGCCAGCACCTCGGGCAGGCCGTTCACGCGGCCTCCCACTTGTGCTTCACGTGCCGCCGCACCGCGTACTCGCAGGCGAAGGCCAGCGCGATCACCACGTACACGATCACGCCGTTGAACAGCGACCAGAAGCGCAGCGACCCGGCCAGCGCGGTGTACAGCGAGACCAGCGCGACCAGCACCATCAGCACGCCCCAGGCCTGGGTGACGCGCCGCGTGTAGGCCACGCCGGAGGGTGGCAGGTCGGGATGGAACACGCGCGCGATGCGCTCCACCAGCGGCCGCACCGTGAACAGCGAGCCGAAGAACATCGCCGCCACGCCCAGGTCGAACAGCATCGGGTAGAAGCGCAGCCAGTGCATGCGCACCTGGCCGAAGGCGAGCAGCACCGCCAGCGCGGCCAGGGCCAGCAGCGCGGCCAGGCCGAGCTGCATCCCCACGCGGCGCCGCAGCACCCAGGCCGACGCCAGCGCGCGCAGCGCCAGCAGGCCCAGCAGGCCGGCCAGCAACTGGCTCGGCGTGGCATGCTCGCGGGCAAAGTAGATGGCCACGGGATAGGCCAGCAGGGCCACTCCCACCATCACCTTGACGGCCCGGCGCACGCCGCCGGGCGATGCGTGCGTGTGCGGCGTCATCAAGCGTTTTCCACCACGTCCGGCGCGACCGCCGGGAAGACCGCATCGGCATCCGGCACGGCCACCGGTTCCTCCAGCTGGCGCGCGAAGAAGGCTTCCATGGCACGCGTCACGTGGCGCGCGGCCACGCCATGCGGCATGCCTTCGTGCCAGTCCAGCGCGGACAGCGGCTGCGGCGGGCAGATGCGCAGGTGCAGCCGCCACGGCCGGTCCGACACCTCGTGCCAGGCCTGTCCCTTGCCCAGCGCCAGCGGTTCGCAGCGGATCACCACCGGCAGCACCTCGCAGCGGCTGCGCACCGCGACCTGCGCCGCGCCGCGGCAGAAGCGCAGCCCCGCGCCGGGCGTCGAGCGCGTGCCCTCGGGAAACAGGATCAGCGAGCGCCCGCGCCGCAACGCGTCGACGCCGTCGTTGACCATGTCCACGTCGCCGCCGTTGCTGATGTAGCCGGTGGCCTCGACGAAACGCCGGTACAGGCGGTTGCGCCACATGGCCCGCTTGATCACGCAGTCGGCCTGCGGCAGCAATCCGACCAGCGCCACCACGTCCAGGTACATCGGATGGTTGGCCACGATCAGCCTGCCCCCGGCCTGGTCCAGCCACTGGCGCCCCTCGATCTCGACGCGGCCCAGGCGCAGGAAGGCGATCAGCGCCAGCAGCCAGCGGAACGAGGCGCCGACCACGGCGCGGATGCGGCGCTCGCGCGCGGCCGGTGACCCCGGCCACAGCATCAGCAGCGGCAGCACGGTCAATCCGCCCAGCCAGCCGACCAGGCCGTAGAGGAGAAAACACAGGCCGGTGCCGCATTTGCGCCACCACCGTCCCGCACGGACCCGGAGGTCGCCGCTGCCGCCCGCCATGGCCAGGCTGTCGTTTCTCAAGCACTCCATCCCCGCGCATGCCATGCGCGCCAGAACACGCGCATCATCTTAGCAAGCCGGCACGCGTTCCCGCACCGGCCAGAAACCGAGGACGCCGAACGCGATCGCGCCGCCCAGCAGCGCCCCGACCTCCACGTCCAGCGCCACGTGCTGGCGCGTGGCCATGGTCGACCAGACGATCAGCAGGCACCAGGCCAGGTTGACGGCATGCGGCCAGCGCGGCGCGTCCACGCGGCGCAGCAGCCAGCCGAGCCAGATCGCCGTCAGCACCGCAAACGCCACGTGCAGCGACGGGCAGGCATTGCCCGCGGCGTCGGTCGACTTGAGCAACCCCAGCAACGGCCAGCGCGACCAGTCCATGGCGACCTCCGGGATCGCCGTCGGGTGGACGTAGAAGATGCCGCAGCCGACCAGGCTGAGCAGCGTGACCGCCGCCAGGTAGCGCCACATCTCGCCGTCGATGCGCAGCATGCCCGGCACCAGGCCGATGTACAGCCACAGGCTGGCATACGGCACCACCGCCCACGGCACGAAGGCGATCCAGTGGTCGAGCGGCTGCAGCGGCACCACCGTCACCGCATGCTGCGGATGGTTCAGCAGCGCGAAATAGGCGCACATGAACAGCGTGATGTAGACGACGATGCCGAGCGTCTTCAGCCACCAGCGCGAATACCACCGTGCGTACAGCCGTCGATGCCAGTCGCTGGAGGTCCGTGTGCCCATGGCGGCGCATCATGGCACGCCCCGTCGCGCGGCGACAATCGCCAAGGAAATCTGCAGGCCATTCACGACCTCTTCCGCGTAGGGCGGGCACTGCCCGCCGTGAAAACTCCCGGCTCGGCGCAGGTTTCATCGTCGGACAATGCCCGACCTACCGGATCATGCATGGATGTGAGCATCATAGAATGCATACATCATCCACACAGGGAAAACCGCCCGATGATCATCCAGCCACGTACCTGGGGCTTCGTCTGCACCACGGCGCACCCCGAAGGCTGCGCCGCCAACGTCCGCGAGCAGATCGCGCACGTGCGCCGCGGCGGCGTGCGCACGGACGGGCCGCGGCGCGTGCTGGTGGTCGGCGCCTCCACCGGCTACGGCCTGGCCGCGCGCGTCACCGCCGCCTTCGGCTTCGGCGCGGCCACGCTCGGCGTGTTCCTGGAAAAACCGGCCAGGGCGCGCAAGACCGCCAGCGCCGGCTGGTACAACGCCGCCGCCTTCGAGGCCGAGGCGCGCCGGGCCGGGCTGGCCGGCGTGTCGCTGAATGCCGACGCCTTCGCCCACGCCACGCGCGCGCGCGCGATCGAACTGATCCGCACGCAACTGGGCGGGCCGGTCGACCTGGTGGTCTACTCGCTGGCCGCGCCGCAACGGAAACTGCCCGACAGCGGCGAGGTCGTGCGCACGGTGCTGCGTCCCGTCGGCGAAACCTTCCACGGCACCACCATCGACACCGACAAGGACCGCCTGGCCCCGGTCAGCGTGGAACCGGCCACCGACCGGGACATCGACGACACCGTGGCGGTCATGGGCGGCGCGGACTGGACGCTGTGGATCGACGCCCTGCGCGAGGCGGACCTGCTGGCCGACGGCGCGCGCAGCGTGGCCTTCAGCTACCTCGGCCCGGAGCTGACCTGGCCGATCTACCGCCACGGCACCATCGGCCGCGCCAAGGCCGACCTGGAAGCCGCCGCCCGCGCCATGGGCGAACGCGCCGGACGCCCGGATTTCGCCCGCGTGGCGATCCTCAAGTCCATCGTCACCCAGGCCAGCGCGGCAATCCCGGTGATCCCGCTGTACCTGTCGGTGGTCGCCCGCGTGATGCGCGAACGCGGCCTGGACGAAGACGCCATCGGCCAGCAGGAGCGCCTGTTCCGCGATTTCCTGTACCCCGCCGGCGGCGCGGCGGCCCTCGACGCCGAAGGCCGCCTGCGCCTGGACGAGCGCGAGCTGTCCGCCGGGGTGCAGGAGGCCTGCATGGCGCTGTGGCCGCGCATCGACGACGACAACCTGTTCGACCTCACCGACTACGCCGGCTACAAGCGCCGGTTCCTGAACCTGTTCGGCTTCGGGCGCGGCGACGTCGACTACGCGGCCGACATCGACCCCGTCGTGCCCTTCCGCCCCGCCACGGTTGCCGATTGACCGGCCACGGACGGCCCGATAGGCTTGTTCGCCCGGCCCGACGGGCCCCGAACCAACATGCGGCACCGATGACCCAGCAGGACATTTTCCAGACCCTCAAGGACACCCTGGTCGAGCAGTTCGAGCTTGATCCGGCGGCCATCACGCCCGAAGCCCGCCTCGACGAGGACCTCGACCTCGACAGCATCGACGCCGTCGACATGATCATCAAGGTCCAGGAGCTGACCGGCTGCAAGGTCGACCCGGAGGATTTCAAGCAGGTGCGCACCGTCGGCGACGTCGAGCGCGTCGTCCAGCGCCTGCTGGCCGAAAAAGCGCAGGCGACGGGTTAGCCCGGATTATTCATGAATCCGGGCGATGATCGCGCCGGGCATTGGATTCACACGGATTTTCGCGATTGAGGGCATAGCAGGGACTATGGCCGATTGAGCGGAAATCCGTGTGGATTCAAGGACCAAGCGAGAGCGCTCGTGAGTCATGAATAATCCGGGTTAAGCTGTCCCTTCACTGGGCACATCCGGGAGGGAATGCATGCGTCAGCGCGTCGTGGTGACCGGCATGGGCGGCCTGACCGCGCTCGGCCATGACTGGCCCGGCATCGCCGGGCGCCTGCGCGCCGGCCGTTCCGGCGTGCGCCGCATGCCCGAGTGGGACGACATCGCGTCCATGAACACGCGCCTGGCCGCGCCGGTCATGGATTACGAGCTGCCCGCGCACTACACCCGCAAGCGCACCCGCAGCATGGGCCCGCTGGCGCTGATGTCCACCCGCGCCAGCGAACTGGCATTGCAGGACGCCGGCCTGCTGGACGACCCGGTCCTCGCCAGCGGCCGCGCCGGGGTCGCCCACGGCGCCTGCGCCGGCAGCGCCGAGGCCGTGGTCGCCTTCGGCCAGCTCGGCGCCACGCGCAACCTGCGCGGCATCACCTCCAACACCTACGTGCGCATGATGA
>CAZBZD010000103.1:0-6721 GCA_964496295.1 uncultured Rhodanobacteraceae bacterium
ACACGAAGCGGTTGTCCTCGGGCCGCGACTGCTGCGGCACGAAACGGGTTTCCACCTCGATGTCGAAGGCGTAGGCGGTATCGTCGTCGTCCATGACGTTGATTGTCCGGCAGGCACGCCGGATCAGGCAAGCCGGGAAGCGTGAATCCCGGCAAGCCGCACGAAGTCGGCCGGAGCCAGGGCCTCGGCGCGGGCGCGCGGGTCGATGCCGGCTTCGCGCAGGGCGTCGGCATCCAGGACCTGGCGCAGGGCGTTGGAAAGGGTCTTGCGGCGCTGGCCGAAGGCGGCCTTGACCACGGTTTCCAGGCTGGCGGCGGGCACGTCGGGGTGCTGCTGCGGCGGCAGCGGCACCAGGCGCACCACGGCCGAATCCACCTTCGGCGGCGGGCGGAACGCGCCGGGCGGCACGTCGAACAGGGGAACGACGTGACAGGCCAGTTGCAGCATCACGCTGAGGCGGCCGTAGGTCTTGCTGCCGGGCGCGGCCGCCATGCGCGCGACCACTTCCTTCTGCAACATGAAGTGCATGTCGGTGATGGCCCCGGCATGGTCCAGGCAATGGAACAGGATCGGGCTGGAGATGTAGTAGGGCAGGTTGCCGACCACGCGCAGCCTGCCGTCGCCGGCGAGCGCGGTGAAATCGGTCTTGAGCACGTCGCACTGGACGATATCCAGCTGACCCAGCGGCGCGGCGGCCTTTTCCAGGTGCGGGATCAGGTCGGTGTCGAGCTCGATCGCGGTGAGGCGGCCGGTCCGGCGCAGCAACGGCAAAGTCAGCGCGCCCTCGCCCGGACCGATCTCGACGATGCGGTCGCCCTCGCGCGGGGCCAGCGCCGCGATGATGCGGTCGACGTACCGGCGCTCGTGCAGGAAATGCTGGCCGTAGTGTTTTTTGGGGCGCGTGGGCATGAAGCGAGGAGTAAGTGGAGAGGAGTGAGAAGTGAGAGGGTGGAGATGGCGTAGTGTCGAAACTTTTTCTTTTTTGATCCGACACTCAGCACGGATGGTGGATGAGAGAGACAGAGAATGAGTATCTCTCAAGTACTTCGCTTGATGCGTTTTTGCCTGCATCATTCATTTTTTCGCGTAGGGCGGGCACTGCCCGCCAATCCAGACCTTCATTCGGCGGGCAGTGCCCGCCCTACGCGACTGGCCAAGCTCTCTCTCACTCCTCTCCACTCACTCCTCGCCCAAGCGCCAGGGCCAGCTCGGCGGCGGCGACCATGCTGGAGGCATCGGCGCGCCCGCTGCCGGCCAGGTCCAGCGCGGTGCCGTGGTCGACCGAGGTGCGGATGAACGGCAGGCCCAGGGTGATGTTGACGGTGTGCTCGAAGGCTTCGCTTTTCAGTACCGGCAGGGCCTGGTCGTGGTACATGGCGAGCACGGCGTCGTAGCGTTCGCGCCGGGCCGGCACGAAGGCGGTGTCGGCGGGCAGCGGACCGGTCAGGTGCATGCCTTCGGCGCGCAGGGCGTCCATGGCCGGCGCGATGACGTCGATTTCCTCGCGGCCCAGGTAGCCGCCCTCGCCGGCATGCGGGTTGAGGCCGAGCACGGCGATGCGCGGCGCGCCGATGCCGAAGCGCCGGTGCAGGTCGGCGTGCACGATGCGCAGGGTGCGTTGCAGGCGTCCGGCGGTGATCGCGGCCGGCACTTCGGCCAGCGGCAGGTGGGTGGTGGCGAGGGCCACGCGCAGGCGGTCGCTGGCCAGCATCATCACCACGTCGCAGCCGGCGCGAGCGGCAAGGAATTCGGTGTGGCCGCTGAAAGGTTCGCCGGCGGTGTTGATGACCGATTTCTGCACCGGCGCCGTGACCATGGCGGCGAAATCGCCGGCCAGGCAGCCGTCGGCGGCGCGGGCGAGCATGTTGAGCACGTGGAAGGCGTTGCGCGGATCGGGCGCACCGGGAGTTTCCTCCGCGCGCAGCGGCACGTGCACCACGCGCAGGCTGCCGGCCGCGCGCAGGTGGCGCGGGCGGCCGTCATCGTCCTCGATCTTGAGCGCGAGTCCGCAGCGCCGTGCCGCGCGCGCGAGCAGGTCACGGTCGGTGATGGCGACGAGGTCGGCCGCCAGCGGCGTGGCGGCCAGCCTGGCGACCAGTTCGGGGCCGACGCCGGCCGGGTCGCCGGCGGTCAGTGCCAGCCGCGGCAGGGCGGCACGGGAGCCGCTGCTCACGAGTGGGCTTGTTCCTGCCCGGACGGATCGCGCAGGGACGGGATGCGGATGTCGACGAAGGAGCTGGAACGCAGCTGGCGCAGGAAATCCTCGTAGGCCTGTTCGGCCTTGCGGTTGCCGATGGCCTGGCGCGCGCGCTGGCGGCGCATCTTGTCGGTGATGTCGCTCTGGCGGGTGCCTTCCAGCTTGATGATGTCCCAGCCCGCGCGGGTCTGGAACGGTCTGGACACTTCGCCTTTCTGCAGCGTCTGGAGGACCTTGGCGATGGCCGGGCCGTGCGCCTGGAGCTGGAACCAGCCGAGGTCGCCGCCGAGGTTGGCCGAGGTGTCGTCGTCGGAGTTTTCCTTGGCCAGGGCGGCGAAGCCCTTGTCCTTCTGCGTGATCTGCTTGTAGAGGTCCTCGGCCTTCTGCCGCGCCTGCTCCGGGGTGACCAGTTCGCTCGGCTTGATGAGGATCTGGCGGGCGTGGTACTCGGTGACCACGTCGCGGCTGCCCTTCTCGCGCGCGACCAGCTTGAGGATGTGGAAACCGCTGGGCCCGCGCAGTGGCGGAGTGATGTCGCCGGGCTGCATCTTGGCCACCAGCTCGGCGAAGGCCGGCGGGATCTCGTTCATGCTGCGCCAGCCGAGGTCGCCGCCGTTGAGCGCGTCCTGGCCCTGGGAATAGCGGATGGCGGCGGCGTTGAAGTCCATGCCGTTCCTGATCGCCTGTTCGGCCTGCTCGGCCTTGGCATGGGCGGCCTGGATGTCCGCGGGGCTGGGGCCCTCGGGAAGGGTGATCTCGATGTGGGCCAGATGCACCCGGCTCATGCTGAAAGAGGGGCTCTTGAGCAGGTTGTCCACCTCGGCGTCGGTGACCTGCACCTTGCTCTGCACCACCTGGTTGCGCAGTTTCTGCACCAGGATCTGGTCGGCCACGTTGCGCTGGAAGGCGGCGAAATTGCCGCCGCTCCGGGTGATCTGCTGGCGCAGCTGCGCGACGCTCATCTGGTTGTTGGCGGCGATGTTGCCGATGGCGTTGCTGACCTCGCCCTGGGACACGCGGATGCCCTGCTCGTTGGCGTGCTGCACCTGCAGCTTCATCAGGATCAGGCGGTCGAGCACCTGGCGCTCGAGGACCTTCTGCGGCGGCAGTTGCTGCGGGTTGGACGCGTACTGGCGCTTGACCGACTGCACGGCCTGGTTCAGGTCGCTTTGCAGGATGATGCTGTCCTCGGCCACCGCGACGATGCGGTCGATCATGCCCGGCTGGCTGCTTTCGGGGCCGCCGGGTTGTGCGCCGGGCAGGAACTGCGCGTGGGCCGGCGCCGCCAGCAGCAGGGCCAGCGAGAAGGCGAAAAGGGCGGAAATCTGCTTCATCGACGAGAAAACCTGGTGGAGGCCGGGACCGCCGTCATGCGGCGGCCGGCGCATCGGTCGGGAACATTGAGACAGCCCGGACCGGGTGATGTTCCGCCCGTGCCGGGCGGCACGGCCCGGGCCGGCGCTTACTGGTAGCCAAGAATAGCATGGCGCAGGAAGTCTTCCGTCTGCGGACTGAAGCTGCCCAGGCCCTTGAACTGGACTTGCAGCAGGACGGCGTTGTCGGTGTCGCCGTGGACGTTGCGCACGTAATGCCGGCCGATCAGGCGCACGGCGATGCAGCAGTTGTTGTATTCCACGCCGAGCAGCGCCGCCAGGGTCTTGGGGTCGCCGCGCTGCCACTGGGTCTCGCGGCGGCGCAGGGCGACGTTCCAGCGGCCCAGCAGGCGCCAGTTCTCGCTGACGGGGATGGCCGCCGAGGCGTCGAGCTGCTCCATGTAGTGGTAGCGGTAGCGATAGGAGAAGTTGAGCACGCCGTCGAAGCCCAGGCGACGCTGGAACTGCAGCGTGCCGACGCTGGTGCGGTGGTGGTTCGGATCCCACTGGTAGACGCTGTTCAGGCGCCAGTTGTCGCTCAGGCCCAGGCTCGCCTGCGCCACGTAGTCGGAACCGTCGAACTCGGTCGCCGGCGCGTTGCGGCCCAGTTGCACCTTCTGCGGCGAGAAGTAGTGGATCTGGCCGAAGCTGAAAGCGGCCTTCTGGACGCCGCCGGCATCGAGGAAGCGGGTGGTGACGGCGGCGGTCAGGTTGTTGGCGTCCATCTGGCGGTCGGCGCCGGAAAAGCGGTTGGGCGTGAACAGCTGCCAGTAGCCGAAGGTCATTTCGCGGCTGTCGAACCGGGGCAGGTCGCTCTGGTCGCGGTAGGGCACGTACAGGTAGTACAGGCGCGGTTCCAGCGTCTGCTTGTAGTCGTGGCCGAACAGCGAGGTGTCGCGCTCGAAGATCAGTCCGGTGTCGAGGCTGGTGACGGGCAGGCTGCGCGAGGGATGCTCGTTGGTGTAGCCGTAGCTGGCCGGGTCGCCGATCAGCCGGTAGGTGGTGTAGCGCCAGGCGACGCGCGGGCGCACGAACCAGGCGGCGCCCTGGTAGTCGGCCTCGAGGTACGGGTACAGGTCCACGCGGTTGCCCTCGACCACGTCGTCCTTGCGGAAGGCCACGGCCTCGTTGTCCATGCCGAACTCGAGCGTGCGGGTCAGCGGGATGTCGATGTCGAAGGTGGCTTCCGGCCAGCGTTTGTACTGCGTGTGGCTGTCGTCGAAGATGGGGTCGACGTTCTGGTAGCGGGTGACGCCGAAAGAGGCGTCCCACCAGTCGCCGTTGCCGCGGAAGTAGGCGTTGGAGGCCAGCACCGAGGGCGTGGTGTAGCCCTTGAGGTCGGACGTGAAGTCCTGGAAGTAGTACTTGTCCGAGGCTTTTTTGATCGAAGTGGAGAAGTTCCAGTGCTTGCCCAGGCCGGTGCGGTTGCGGAACTGGACCAGGTAGCGGTCGCTGCCGTCTTCGATGGCGCGCGTGCGGCCCTCGTGGTCGCTGCCGGCGCGCTGGTCGTTGGGCAGGTAGTCGAAGTCGAGCTGGCCGCGGCTGGTGCCGAACAGGTAGCGGAACTGGCCGCCCAGCATCAGGCCGCGCTGGGTGTACAGCTGCGGCGTCAGCGTGGCGTCGAAATTGGGCGCCAGGTTCAGGTAGTAGGGAATGCTGACCATGAACCCGGAATTGCCGTTGTTGGCGAAGGTCGGGTACAGGAAGCCGCTCTTGCGCCGGTCGTCGATGGGAAAGCTGAAATACGGCAGGTACAGGAACGGCACGTTGCCCAGGCGCATGGTGGCGTCGTGCGCCACGCCCACGCCGGTGGTCTTGTCGGTGGTGATCTTGCCGGCCCGGAACTCCCACACGCGGTGCCCCGGGTCGCAGGTGGAATAGGTCGCCTGGCTGAAGCGGCTGTGGTCGGGGTCGATCATCTCGGCCTGGTCGGCGACGCCGTTGCCGCGCGAGGAAAGCATCTGGTAGCGCACGTCGTCGGCGATGGCGTAGCTGGGCGTGGTGGTGCCCCGGATGTGCGAGGCCGAGAGCAGTTCGTTGCTGTCCTGGTAGGTCACGTGGCCGCGGGCATCGTAGGCCGTGGTCTTGTCGTTGTAGGCAAGGTGGTCGGCCTGCAGCAACTGGTCGTGGCGGCGCAGGGTGACATCGCCGTCGAGCTGGTACAGGCTGGGATCGGACGAGTCGACGTGCCTGGCGAAGATGTCGGTGGGGGCGTCCTCGCGGCCGCGGCTGTCCGCGGGCAGCCCGGGCCGGTAGAACTCGAGCAGGGCATTGGGGCGGCACAGGGCGAAGCTGACCGGTCGCACGGGGCAGTTGAAGGTGCCCAGGGGGCAGGGCGTGAATCCGGGGTTGTCGCGCGCCGGCGCATGGGCCGGCAGGCGCGCCTGGGCGGTGGCGACGGCGGGGGCGAAGGCGCCGGTCAGGGCCGCGGCGATGGCCCACGCCAGGGCGCGGTGGCCCAGCGGGTGGCGAACGATGGTCGGCACGGGGCCGGTCTCCTTGATCGTGCAGTCTTTTACGCTATCAGAAAGCCCGTGCGACGGGCAGAGGACGGACCCTCAGTCATGCAGCAGTTCAGTTATGTGAGCGTCGACGCCGTCGCGCAGGGCGGTCGGGTCGTAGCCGCCTTCCAGGCAGGACACGAGGCGTCCGCCGGCGTGCGCCCGCGCCAGGTCGAGCAGGCGCCGGCTGATCCAGGCGAAGTCGGCGGCGCCCAGTTGCAGGTCGGCCAGCGGGTCGCGCCGGTCCGCGTCGAAGCCGGCCGACACCAGCACCAGTTGCGGCCGGAAGGCGGCCAGGCGCGGCAGCAGGACGTCGTGCCAGGCGCCGCGGAAGTCCGCCGCTCCCGCGTCCGGCGGCAGCGGCGCGTTGACGATGTTGCCGCGGCCGGTTTCCGTGGCGGCGCCGGAACCGGGGTAGAGCGGCGCCTGGTGGCTGGATGCGTACATGACGCGCGGCTCGGCGGCGAAGATGTCCTGGGTGCCGTTGCCGTGGTGCACGTCGAAATCGGCGATGGCGACGCGCTTGATCCGGTACCTGGCCAGCGCATGGGCGGCCGCCACGGCCACGTTGTTGAACAGGCAGAAGCCCATGGCGCGGTCCGCCGTGGCGTGGTGGCCGGGCGGGCGCACGGCGCAGAAGGCGCGCGTCG
>CAZBZD010000104.1:0-6637 GCA_964496295.1 uncultured Rhodanobacteraceae bacterium
GCGGGATGATCGAGCGCAGCACCTTGTCGCCGAAGTGCTCGGTGAGCTGGGTGGAGACTTCGTTGCCGAGGTTGTTGCGCACGTCGTACATGGTGCGCAGCAGGCCCTCGATCTCGAGCCTGGGATTGAGCCGCTGGCGTACCGCGGTCACGGTGTCGAGCAGGCTGGACAGGCCTTCCAGCGCGAAGTATTCGCACTGCACCGGGATCAGCACGCCGTTCGCGGCGGTCAGCGCGTTCAGCGTCAGCAGGTGCAGCGAGGGCGGGCAGTCGATGAGGATGGTGTGGTAGCGGTCGCCGGTCTTGGCCAGTTGCTCGGCCAGGCGCGATTCGCGCGCCAGCGCGTCCATCAGCTTGAGCTCGGCGGCGGTGAGATCGGCGTTGCCCGGCAGCAGGTCGAAGCCGGCCTCGGTGGCGACGATGGCCTCGTCCAGCGTGGCCTCGTCCAGCAGCACGTCGCAGCCGTTGGGGCTGGCCTCGTTCTTGTCCACGCCCGAGGCCATGGTCGCGTTGCCCTGCGGGTCCAGGTCGACCAGCAGCACCTTGCGCCGGGCCTCGGCGAGCGCCGCGGCCAGGTTCACGGTGGTGGTGGTCTTGCCGACGCCGCCTTTCTGGTTGGCGACGGCGATGATGCGCGTCATGGCTGCGGGGCCCCTTGACAGACGGTTCCGATGTTCGAACGGGAGGCAAAGCGTAGCATGGGCGCCGGTTCCGGAGCTCGGGGAATTTCCGGTCGTGCGTAAACGGCTCCATCCTCTTGCGCAGGGCGGGCACTGCCCGCCGAACAGAGCACGCGCGTAACGGAGACTCGCGACACGAGCGGGGTACAAATTGCGGACGCGGATACAAAAAACCGTCCTGATCCGTGTTCATCCGCGTTGATCCGTGTCGAAAATCAGACACGTCCTGTGCACGGGAGCTTCCATGGCGGGCAGTGCCCGCCCTGCGCGAAGGCCAGGATGACCAGGTGACGTTCGGCATCCAGGCCCGGCACCGTCAGCGCGGGCGTGGACTGGATCTGGAAACCGGGCGGCAGGGCGGCCAGCTCGTCGGGCGCAAGCTGCCCCTTCATGGCCAGCCAGCGCCCGTCCGGCGCCAGCAGATGGCCGCCCCAGGCGAGCATGTCGGGCAGGGCGGCAAAGGCGCGCGCGGTGACGGTGTCGAAACGGCCCTCAACCTCCTGCACGCGCTGCTGGGCCACGTGCACGTTGGCCAGGCCGAGCTCGCGCACGGCCGCGCGCAGGAAGCGCGCTTTCTTGCCGTTGGCGTCGACCACGAGCCATTCGCGGGCGGGGTCGGCGATGGCCAGCACGATGCCGGGCAGGCCGGCGCCGCTGCCCAGGTCGCAGGCGCGGGCCCCGGCCAGGTACGGCAGCACGGCCAGCGAGTCGAGCAGGTGGCGGACCACCATCGCGGCGGGGTCGCGCACGGCGGTGAGGTTGAAGCTCCTGTTCCAGCGCGCGAGCAGTTCCAGGTAGTCGAGCAGGCGCGCCGGGGCCGCGTCCGGCAAGGCCAGTTCCAGGGCGTCGATGCCGGTCCGGAGCTGGCGGTCGAGGGCGGTACGGGAGGCTTCCATGCGCGGATCGTGCCCGAAAGCGGGTGCTGCAACAACACACGGGCCCGCCGAAGCGGGCCCGCGTGCAACGCTCTCTCCCCAACCTTTCTACGCGGTGACGTCGACCCGCGTGATCAACACGCCCTGCGGACGCAGGGCGTGGTTCAACCGGTTCTTCAGGTGCATGTTGCGCTGGGCGGCGTCGGCCATGCGGTCTTCGCGCAGGCCGTCCAGGGCCTGTCGGCGGATCAGCGCCTCGGCCTGGTCGATCACCGCGTCGGCGCGTTCCGGGTCCAGCACCTGCCAGTACACCGTGCCCTGCACGCGGTCGTCGTCGAGCGTGTCGTCCAGGTGCAGGGTGCGGCCGGTCAGGCTGATCTTGTGCGCGATGTGGTCGCGCAGCGGCACGATCCAGTGCGTGCCCGGCGTCAGCAGCTCGGGCTGCGCGCGGTGGCGACGATGCAGGGTGTAGACCTGGCCCTCCGGAATGCGCTTGACCGACATCGCCAGCGTCGTGGCGATGACGCCGAGCAGGCAGATGACGGTAAGGGAGGCAGCCATGGTAATGAAATCCGTAACTTGCAGGGTTTTTCTAGATGTTCTGTGCGAAAGAGGATACATCCATATAAAAGAGCTTGCCTTAATTTTTATTTAACGGCAAGCCCGGCGCCGGGCCGTGTCGTCATGAACGGCTCCGGGGCCGGCTTTCGGTGCCGCGGATCGAGGTGGCCGGGTAAGGCTTTTGCAAGTTGCCATGAAAACGTTTACATTGGCCTGGAACCAGCAACGGCATCATGCATCGGCGGGGGTGGTCCACATGAAAGCACCGCAGAAGGGTTCCGTGTCCGTTGTCCGCCAGACCGGGCACGCGGGGCGGCGCGAGTTCCTGAAACAGGCCGGCACGGTCATGGTCGCGGCGTTCGGCGCCGGCCTGGCCGGGCCGTTCGGCCGGCTCGCCTGGGCGGCGCCCGTGCACGGCGACGGCTCGAAACTTCCGGCCCCGGCATCCGGCGGCGCGATCGACGGCGTGGTCGATCCCGACAGCGAATTCTTCGCCACCGCCTTCGTCGAGTCGTCGTACACCGTCACCACCGACAGCGACGGCGACCTTTGGCCCTCGTGCTGGGCCGACGACGGCCACGTCTATACCGCCAACGGCGACGGCAAGGGGTTCGGGCCCGCGCCGGGCGCCGACATCACCGTCAACCGCCTGTCCGGCACGCCCGAGACCGGCATCACCGGCGTGCGCCTGGCCGAAGGCAAGGACCTCGGCAGCGTCTGGGCCGACCCGGCGCACTACAACCGCAAGCCGACCGGCATGCTGGCGGTGGACGGCAACGGCGACGGCAAGTGCGAGCTGTACCTGGCGGTGCAGAACCTGCACACGGCGCCGTGTCCGGACTGCTTCAACGACGCGCCCACCGCGACCGTGCTGCGCTCGGACGACTACGGCACGACCTGGCACGACACCGACGGGCCGATGTTCACCGACCACCAGTTCACCACCGTGTTCTTCCTGGATTTCGGCAAGGGCGGCGAACATGCGCGCGTGCTCGGGCCCGAGCACGCGCGCCACGTCTACGCCTACGGCATCGACTACAACTGGCGCGACCCGACCGACCCGAAGCTGCCCTCGACCACCGACCTGTACCTGGCGCGGGTGCCGAAGGAAAGCATCCAGGACCGTTCCGCGTGGCGTTTCTTCGCCGGCACCGATGCCCGCGGCAGGCCGGCGTGGGTGAAGGACATGGCGCAACGCAAGCCGGTATTGCACGACGCGCGCACGGTGTACAAGGAACTGCGCTGCGGCGGCCGTCCCGGCGACCTCGCGGCGCACGACGTGTCGGTGATCTCGCAGGGCAGCGTGGTCTACAACGCGCCGCTGAAGCGCTACATCTACACCTCCTGGACCTGGTACACCTTCGAGTTCTACGAGGCGCCGACGCCGTGGGGCCCGTGGCGGCTGTTCCTGCACAAGGACTTCGGCGCCGAACCGTTCTACGGCCCCGGCGGCGGACCGGACTGCCCCGGCCTGCGCGTGGGCGGCTATCCCACCACCATCCCGTCCAGGTACATCAGCGCCGACGGGCGGACCATGTGGGTGCAGTCGAGCAGCTGGAAGCGCTGGAACTTCGCCTGCGGCAAATCCAATTACAGCTTCGGCCTGCGCAAACTGAGCGTGGCGCCGTTCGTGGCCAGCACGCCGCGCAACGCGCCCGATCCGAAGAACAATCTCGCGATCAGCGGCGCAGGCGCGACGCCGATCGAGAAATCCGCGCGCTACGGTCGCGTGCACGCGTGGAACGACGGCCGCACCGACCGGGACGAGAGCAGTTTCGACTGCGAGGCCGACAAGCCGGCCGATTTCTGGGGCATCGAATGGACGCGCGCCTATCACCTCGACCGCGTCGTCTACGTCAGCGGCGAAACCTCCGCCGACGGCGGCTGGTTCGACAGCCTGCGCGTGCAGGTGCGCCAGCACTTCCGCTGGGTCGACGCGGACCGGCTCGGGACCAGCCCGGCCTATCCGCACGACCGCAGCGCCGGGCCGCGCAAGCGCTACGTGCTCGATTTCGAGCCCACCTGGGGCGACGGCGTGCGCATCATCGGCAAGCCGGGCGGCGCGGCCACCTACACCACGATCGCGGAACTGGAAGCGTATTACGCAAGGCAGGTTTGAATCATGCTGTTTGCATCCCTGGCGGCCGGCGCCGCCCTCATGGTGGCCGGCGCGGTGACGCCGCCACCGGCACCCGAGCCGCCCTCCTCGCTGGACGGGTCGGCGATGCACGCGTTCATCGACAAACTCATGGGGCGCATGACGCTCGCGGAAAAGGTCGGCCAGCTCAGCTTTCTCGGTGCCGACCACGAAAACCTCGACGAGCTCGTCCGCGAAGGCCGCGTCGGCGGCAGCAACGGCGTCGTGGTCAACGGCAAGGTGGCGGGCAGGCCGGGTTCGGACCTGGCCGACTACCTGCGTCACCTGCAGGAACTGGCGATGCAGTCGCGGCTGAAGATCCCGCTGCTGTTCGCCGGCGACGTCACCCACGGCCTGCGCACCATCTTTCCGGTGCCACTGGCGCTGGCCGCGACCTGGGACCCGGACCTGGTGCGCCGCGTGCACCACGCCGCCGCCGAGGAGGCCACCGGGGTCGGCGTGACCTGGACTTTCAGCCCCATGGTGGACCTGGGCCGCGACCCGCGCTGGGGCCGCGTGGTCGAGGGCGCCGGCGAGGATCCGTACCTGGGCGCGGTGATGGCCGGGGCACAGGTCCGGGGCTTCCAGGGCGACGACCTGGCCGCGCCCGACACCATGATGGCCACCGTCAAGCATTTCGCCGGCTACGGCGCGGTCGCGGCCGGGCGCGACTACAACCCGGCCTTCGTGCCGCCGCGCCAGTTCCGCGACGTCTACCTGCCGCCCTATCGTGCCGCCGTGAACGCCGGCGCGGCCTCGGTCATGCCGGCGTTCATCACCCTCGACGGCGTGCCGGCCAGCGGCGACCGCCATCTGCTGACCGGCATCCTGCGCAAGCAGTGGGGGTTCCGGGGCCTGACCATTTCCGATTACGACGCCATTCCCCAGTTGCAGCTGCAGGGCGTGGCCGCCGATGCCGCCGCCTCCGCCCGCGACGCCCTGCATGCCGGCATGGACATGGACCTGCACAGCGGCACCTATCTCGAACAACTGCCCGGACTGGTGCGCGACGGCAAGGTGCCGATGGCGCAACTGGATGCCGCCGTGCGCCGCGTGCTGGAGGCCAAGTACCGCCTGGGCCTGTTCCGGGACCCGTTCCGCTACGGCAAGGACCGGGCGCGCGCCAGGCGCATCCTGGCCACGCCGCAGCACCGCAGGCTGGCGCGCGAAGCGGCGGCGGCATCCATGGTGCTGCTGAAAAACGACGGCGTGCTGCCGCTGGCCAGGCACGGCCGCATCGCCGTGCTGGGTCCGCTGGCCGACGCGCGGGAAACCCTGCTGGGTCCGATGCACGCGCTGGGCCGGGCCGACGAGGTCGTGTCGATCCTGTCCGGCATCCGAGCCGCCGTGGGCGACAAGGCCGAGGTCGACTACGCGCAGGGCGTCACGGTCGATGGCGACGACACCTCGGGCATCGCCGCCGCCGTGCGCGCCGCGCAGGCCGCCGACGTGGCCGTGGTGGTGGTCGGCGGCAGCCCGTCGATGATCGGCGAGAGCGACAGCCGCGCGCAGCTGGGCCTGCCGGGGCGCCAGCTGGACCTGGTCAAGGCCGTGCAGGCCACCGGCACGCCGGTGGTGGTGGTGCTGGCCAGCGGCCGGCCGCTGGCGATTCCGTGGCTGGACGCGCACGTCGCCGCGATCCTGGATGCCTGGCTGCCCGGCGACGAGGGCGGCAACGCCGTGGCCGACCTGCTGTTCGGCGACGTCAATCCTTCCGGCAAGCTGCCGATGACCTTCCCGCGCGGTGTCGGCCAGGTGCCGCTGTACTACGCGCACCAGCCCAATCCGCGGCCGCTTGACCCGGCGCACCCCGAATACACCTCCCACTACGCCGACATGCCGAACGCGCCGCTGTACCCGTTCGGTTACGGCCTGAGCTACACGCAGTTCGGCTTCGGCCCGGTGCGGCTTTCCAGCGACCGCCTGGCGCCGGACGGCACGCTGCAGGTCAAGGTGCGCGTGACCAACACCGGCAAGCGCCGCGGCGCCGAGGTGGTGCAGTTGTACGTGCACGACCTGGTCGCCAGCGTCAGCCGGCCGGTGCGCCAGCTCAAGGGCTTCCAAAAGGTCGTGCTGGATCCCGGCCAGTCGCGCGAGGTGACGTTCACGTTGACGCCGGCCGACCTGGCCTTCCATCGCGCCGACATGAGCTACGGCACCGAGCCGGGCGGGTTCCGGGTGTTCGCGGGCGGCGATTCGACGGCCACGACCTCGGCGCGATTCACGCTGGTGGCGGGCCAAGCCGCTGGCGGGACTGATTAGGGGCGAGGGACGAGTAGCGAGGGCGCTTCTTTGTGGGCCGCGGCTTGTTCGTGCAAGGGATTGGGGGCGGGTAGCGGGGGCGCATGTCTGGAAGGATCGGCCTGTATTCAACAACCGAACGCT
>CAZBZD010000105.1:0-6624 GCA_964496295.1 uncultured Rhodanobacteraceae bacterium
TGGGCACGCCGGAGGCCATCATGGTGGCGATCTGGCGGCTGAAAATGGCCACGTCGCGCGGCTTGACGCGCTTGCCGCCGGAGCCGAACAGCGGCTTGGGCTTTTCGCGCACGGTCTGCGGGTTCATGCCCAGGCGACGCAGTTCGGCCTTGACGAGCGAGGCGTTCTTGCCCGGCATCTCGCCCTTCATCTTCTTGCCGCGCTTGTCCAGGGCCACCCATTCGTACACGGTCAGCTTGTTGACCGAGGCGCGGGCGGCGCCGGCGGCGCGGAGGTTCTTGGTGGCGGTGGCTGTGGCCATGCGCGGTTCCCCGATTGATCTTCTGGTGCCGCTCCCCCTGGGGGCAGGGCATGGTTCGTAACTATGGACGCTTCAGGCGCCTCGTGTTGTGTTGCAGTTCGCGGCTCCCCCGCCTTGACTCCCCGATACCCGATTTCCCGCGGGCAGGACGGGCATTGCCCGTCGTGGAAGGCACGCGCTGGCCCGGACTTTTTCTGGCGGGCAGTGCCCGCCCTACGCGTTTTTGCGGGGTTTTTTCAATCCTTCGTCACCCGGTTGATCTCCGTCAGCGTGGTGATGCCGTCGCGCACTTTCTTGAGCGCCGAGGTGTGCAGGTCGGGCACGCCGGCCTTGCGCGCCGCCTCGGCGATCTGCATGGCGTTGCCGCCTTCCAGGATGATGGCCTGGATTTCCTCCAGCATCGGCATCACCTGGTAGATGCCCACGCGGCCCTTGTAGCCGTCGGTGCAGCCGTCGCAGCCGACCGCCTCGTAGATGGTCAGGCCGGCGTCGACTTCCTCCTGGGTGAAGCCCTCGGCCAGCAGCGCCTCGGGCGGCAGCTTGATCGGGCGCTTGCAGTCGTGCAGGCGGCGCGCCAGGCGCTGGGCGATGACCAGGGTCACCGAGGAGGTGATGTTGTAGGGCGCGATGCCCATGTTCATCAGTCGCGCCACGGTCTGGGCGGCGTCGTTGGTATGCAGGGTGGACAGCACCATGTGGCCGGTCTGCGCGGCCTTGATGGCGATCTCGGCGGTTTCCAGGTCGCGGATCTCGCCGACCATGATCACGTCCGGATCCTGGCGCAGGAACGAGCGCAGCGCGGCGGCGAAGGTCATGCCGCGCTTGGTGTTCTGCTGCACCTGGTTGATGCCGTCGACGCGGATTTCCACCGGGTCCTCGACGGTGGAGATGTTGGTGCCCTCGACGTTGAGGATGTTGAGCGCGGTGTACAGCGACACCGTCTTGCCCGAGCCGGTGGGGCCGGTGACCAGCACCATGCCGTAGGGCTTCCTGATGGCGTCGAGGTAGAGCTGTTTCTGGTCGTCCTCGTAGCCCAGCTTGTCGATGCCCATGCGGGCCGCCGCGGCGTCCAGGATGCGCAGCACGATCTTTTCGCCGAACAGCGTGGGCAGCGTGCTGACGCGGAAGTCGATGGACTTGCTCTTGGACAGGTTGAGCTTGATGCGCCCGTCCTGCGGCACGCGCTTTTCGGCGATGTCCAGCCCGGCCATCACCTTCAGGCGCGAGCCGATGCGGCTGGAAAGCTGGATCGGCGCCTTGGCCATGACGTGCAGGATGCCGTCCATGCGCACGCGCACCCGGTACTGCGCTTCGTAGGGCTCGAAATGGATGTCCGAGGCGCCGCGCTTGATGGCGTCCAGCAGCACCTTGTTGACGAACTTGACCACCGGCGTGTCGTCGACCTTGCCGGTGTCCACGCTTTCGCGGGTGTCCGGGCCGGCGTCGATCTCGCTGTCCAGGTCCAGGCTCTCGTCGTCTTCGATGCCCTCGACCGTCGTGGACACCTGGCTCAGCGCCAGCTCGATGGTGCGCTTGAGTTGCTGCGGCTCGACCAGGACCGGCTCGACCTGGCAGCCGGAATGGAAGCGGATCTCGTCCAGCGCGTGCGTGCGGGTGGGGTCGGCCACGCCCACGAACAGGCGGTTGGAACGCTTGAACAGCGGCAGTACCTGGTGCTTGGTCACCAGCGCCTCGCTGACCAGGTCCATGGGCAGCTGCTTGAGGCTGACGGCGGTGACGTCGAGCAGCGGGATGCCGAATTCGGCCGAGGTCACCTCGGCCATGCGCGCGCTGTCAACCATGCCTTTCTCCACCAGCCAGGCGGCCAGCGGCACGTGTTCGGCCATGGAGGCGCGCACGGCCTCGCGCGCGTCGTCTTCGGCAAGGATGCCGTCGATCACCAGGCGGCGCGCCGCGCCGACCAGGCCGGCCAGGGCCGGAGTCTGCATCTGGGTTGCCATGGAAAGTTTCTGTCCCCCCGACGTGCAATGGCGTGTCAACCCTTGGTGTCCATCATACGCATGATGTCGCCGTTTGTCTGGCAAGGATGTGGACAATGTCACGAAACCGGTTGATTTTGCGGCAATTGGCCGGAGTTTGCACGCCCGTGGCCGGTTTCGGGGCCCGCGCCGGCCGCATCCGGCGGCTCAGGCCTCCCCGGACGTCGCGGACAGCGCGTCCAGCGCCTGTGCCAGCTGCTCGCCGCTGATCGGCTTGCGCAGGAACCCGTCCATGCCGGCTTCGCGGGCCTGCCGCTCCTCGTCGCCCCCCGAGCGCGCGGTGATGGCGATGATCGGCAGGTGCCTGCCGCCGCCCTCGCGCGCCCGGATCATGCGGGTCAGCTGGTGGCCGTCCATGCCGGGCAGGTCGATGTCCATCAGCACGGCGTCGACCGGGCCGCTCTCCAGCTCGGACAGGGCGGCCAGCCCGTCGCCGGCGTGCCTGACGTGGTGGCCGCGGGCTTCGAGCAGGCCGCCGAGGGCGCGCGCCACGGTGGCGTCGTCCTCGACCAGCAGCAGGCGCAGGCCGGCGCGCGGCGCCGCGTCGGGCGCGACGTCGGGTGCCGGAGCCGTGGCGGCCGAGGCCGGCGGCGCGACCTCGGGCAGGGGCACGAAGATGTCGAAGCGGCAGCCCTGGCCCGGCGCGGAAGCCAGTTCGATGCGGCCGTGCATCAGGCGCACCAGCTCGCGGCAGATGGCCAGGCCGAGGCCGGCGCCCTGGCTCCGCTGCGGGCTGTCGGCCTGCTCGTAGCGATGGAACAGGCGCTCGCGGTCGGCTTCGGAAATGCCCGGCCCGGTGTCGATGACGCGCAGGTGCAATTGCCCGTCGGCGTAGCCGGCGGTGATCTCCACCCCGCCGTGCTCGGTGAACTTGATGGCGTTGTTGGACAGGTTCAGCAGGATCTGCTGGATGCGGTGGCGGTCGCCCTCCAGCCAGGCCGGCACGCCGGCGTCGACGCGGACATCGAATGCCAGGCCCTTGGCGCGGGCCGGCGCCGACTGCAATTGCCGCACGTCCTCCAGCAGTGTGCGCGGGCTCATCGGCGCCGGCTCGAGCTGCAGGCGGCCGGCCTCGATGCGGGCCATGTCCAGCGAATCGTTGACCAGTTTCAGCATCAACTCGCCGCTGCGCCGGATGGCCTGGGCGTGCTGGCGTTCGTCGTGGCCGAGCGGGGCGTGCAGCAGCAGTTCGGCCATGCCCAGCATGCCGCTCATGGGAGTGCGGATCTCGTGGCTGAGCGTGGCCAGGAAACGGGTCTTGGCCTTGCTGGCCTGTTCGGCCATCACGCGTTTCTGTTCCAGCAACTGCAGCCGGTGGCGCTGCTCCAGCCGCCGTCGCCAGGCCATGACGACGAGGTAGATGACCAGCAGCAGGCCCAGCGCGTACAGCGCCCAGGCCCACGGCCGCAACCAGGGCGGGGCGTCCACGTCGATGCTCAGCGGCACGGCCAGCCGGCTCCAGGCGCCGCTGGGGCCGGCGGCCTGCACCTTCAACCGGTAATGGCCGGGCTTCAGGCCGGCCAGCTCGCGCACGCCCCGCGAGCCGGTGTCCACCCAGCCGGTGTCCAGGCCGACCAGCATGAACCGGTACCGGTTGCTTTGCGGATCGATGTAGGAAAAGGCGTGCGCGGTGATCATGAGGTCGCGGTCGTTCCAGTCCAGGTGGATGTGCCGGGTGTCGAAAGGCAGGCTGACCTCGCGGCCGTCGCGACGCACGCGGATGGAGGTGATCGCCAGCCGCGGCTTGCGCGACGGGTCGTCGATCGTGGCGGGACGGAAGCCGACCACGCCGCCCAGCGTGCCGGCGAACACCGTGCCGTTGTCCAGGCGGACCAGTTGCCTGCTGGTGAACTCGGGGCTGGGCAGCCCGTCCCTCTTGCCGTAGCGCCGGAAACGGTTGGTGGCCGGGTCGTAGCGCCACAGGCCGGCGTTGCCGAACAGCCACACTCGGCCGCGCTTGTCGACCAGCATGGAATAGGCGGTGATGCCCGGCCAGCCGGCGCGGGCGTCGATGCGTTTCAGCAGCGTGGCCCGCAAGCCGTGCAGGCGGTAGTGCTCCAGGCTGTCGGGGCGGATCAGCCACAGGTCGTCGCCGCGGATGGCCAGCGCCGTCACCTGGCCCTCGGCCACGCCGGGCACCGCGACCATCTGCAGGCTGCCGGGCGGCAGGTACGCCAGCCCGGCATGGCTGGCGCGCCACGGCAGGCCGTCATGCATGACGAGGTCGGTGGTCTGCTTGACCTTGCCGCTGGAAAAGGCCAGCGACACGGGATCGACTTGCAGCGTGCGGCGGTCCACGCGGTACATGCCGCGGTCGATCGGCGCGACGTACAGGTTGCCTGCCGCGTCGGCGACCATGCGGCGATTGCTGAGGTGGCGGGAAGGCATGGCGACCGTGCGCAGATGGCCCCGGTCCAGCAGGCTGAGCGTGCTGCCCGATCCTATCCACAGGCCGTGCTGCCCGGCCCGGGCCATGGACTGGATTCGCCTGGGAGTGGGCCCGAGCATTTTCCCGTGGTGGGTGACGGCGCCCGTGGCCGGGTCCAGCTTGTCGAGCTGGTTCCTGCCGCCGCCGACCCACAAACGGCCGTGTCCGTCGCCGGCCAGCGCCTTGACGAGGCTGTGGCTCAGGCTGTCGTCGTCGTCGGGCTCGTGCGCATAGTGCGAAAAGTCGCGCCAGTCCGGGGTCAGGTAGGCCACGCCGGCGTTCTGCGTGGCGATCCACAGCCCGCCTTCGCTGTCCACCATCAGTTTCCAGATCAGTTGTCCGGGCTGCCCGTCGGGCACCAGGGGGCGGGGCAGAAACCGGGTGACGTGGCCATCCCGGACCAGGAACAGGCCGCGTGCGGTGCCGATCCACAGGTTGCCCTGGCGATCGCGCACGCTGCAGACCACGCCGGTGGGGCGCGGATCGTGCGGCAGCAAGTGCCTGGCCGGTCCGTCGCCCTCGACCACGAACAACCCGACCGAGGTGGCGACGCGGACCCGGCGCGCATCGCCGCTGATGCTCCAGACCATGGTCGTGCTGTCCAGGCCCTCGAAGCGGACATGGCGCAGGGTGCCGTCCGGCGCGCGCACGTCCAGCCCCTTGTCGGTGCCGATCCACAGCGTGCCGTCGTCCTGGCTGTACAGCGACAGCACGTTGTCGGAAACCAGGCTGTGCGGGTCGTCCGGGTCGTGCGTCAGGTGCGTGAAGTGCCCCGGCGAGGTCATGTGGTCGAGGCCGTGCCCGTAGATGCCGACCCAGAGGCTGCCGTCGCGGCCCTCGGCCAGGGCCATCACGTCGTTGCCGGCCAGGCTGTCGGCGCGCCCGGGCTCGTGCCTGAAATGACGGAAACCGCCGGTGGCGGGCAGGAACAGGTTGATGCCGCTGTTTTCGCCGCTGGCCCACAGCCGTCCCTTGCCGTCCACCAGCACGCTCGACACGTCGTCGCTGGCCAGCGACGAGGCGTCGCCGGGGATGTGGCGATAGACCCTGAACCGGTTGCCGTCGAAACGCGCCAGCCCCGAGATGGTGCCCATCCAGATGGCGCCCCGGGCGTCCTGCACCACCGTGTACACGTTGCTGCTGGGCAAGCCCTGGTCGATGTTGTAATGGCGAAACTGCGGCGTGGCGGCCAGCACCGGCGCCGGCGGCGCCACCGTGGCCGCGGGCGCGGGCCCGGCGGCCAGCAGCGCGGCAGCCAACAGCGTCGAAATGCCCATCCCCATCCCCATGCGGTGTTGCAACCGGTTCAGGATAGCAAAGCCCGTCGCCGCCATCCGCCCGAAACCCGTGGTCACCCAAAAACGACGGCCGGCTCCTGCGGTCGTTTTCACGCCAGGCCCGGGAAAAACCGGAAACGCCCGGCCAGACCATCGCATGCACGACGTCACACGGCACCCTTCCGCCTCGCGCTATCATCGCCCGATCACACGGGGAAGCACCTTGAGTCGACTCAGCATCATCCTGCCCGCCAAGAACGAAGCGCCCGCGCTGACGGACCTGCTGCCGCGCCTGCGCGCCCTGCAGCCCGAGGCCGAGGTCATCGTGGTCAACGACGGCTCCACCGACGACACGCCGGCCATCTGCGCGGCCAACGACGTCGTCTGCCTCGACTCGCCGTACTCGATGGGCAACGGCGCGGCCGTCAAGCGCGGCGCGCGCGCGGCCACCGGCGAGATCCTGGTGTTCATGGACGGCGACGGCCAGCACGACCCGGAAGACATCGCGCGCCTGCTGGCCACGCTGGATGAGGGCTACGACATGGTCGTCGGCGCGCGCACCTTCGAGGACCAGGCCGGCGTCGGCCGCGGCGTGGCCAACACCTTCTACAACTGGCT
>CAZBZD010000106.1:0-6605 GCA_964496295.1 uncultured Rhodanobacteraceae bacterium
TCCATCTGGGCGAGTCGGTGGCCGGGCACGGCCTGCTGGGCATGCGCTGGCCGTTCCTCGTCATCGGCTCGGCCCTGCCGTGGCTGGTCGCGGGCCTGGCACGCCGTTGTTTCGGCGCGCGCGCCGGCTGGCAGGCGGGCCTGTTGTGCATGGCCTTGCCGCTGGCAGGCACTCTCGGCGTGCTGGCCTTGCCGGACGTGCCGTTGACGGTTGCCATCATGCTGGCGCTGTACGCGCTGGTGCGCGCGATGGACGACGATCGCTGGCGCGACTGGCTGCTGCTGGGCGTGTCACTGGCGCTGGCCTGGATGACGCATTACCGCGCGGGCATGGTCATGCTGGCGGGGCTGTTGTTGTTCACGTCGACGCCGCGCGGGCGCGCGCAATGGCGCCGGCCGGGGTTCTGGGCCGCCATGGGCGTGGCCGCGCTGGGGCTGGTGCCGCTGGTCGTTTCCAACCTGCGCCAGCAGGGCGCCGGGCTGGCTTTCCAGCTGGTCCAGCGCAACCCGTGGCGTTTTCATGCCGACGCGCTGGTGCAGCCGCTGGAGCAGGCGCTGGCCTGCACGCCGCTGCTGTACGCGTTGCTGCTGTGGGCGCTGTGGCGGTGCCTGCGGCGCGTCCGCGACGGCGCGCCCTGGGACGGGCTGGCGGTCACCGCGGCGACGTTCCTGGTCGGTTATTTCGCGTTCGGCCTGTTTGCCGACGACACGCATTTCCGTGCGCACTGGCCGCTGCCGGGCTACCTGCCCTTGGTGGTGGCGTTGCCGGCGTTGCTGGCCGGTCGCCGGTCGCGGCGTGGCTGGCGCGCATGGGTCGTCTCGGCGATGGTGCTGGCGGGCATCGGCCAGTTGACGGCCTACGCGTACCTGGGTGTGGCGGCCCGTGGGGGCCCGTTGCTGACGGCGTTGCACGGGTCGAAGGCGTTTCCGACCAATTTCACCGGCTGGCGCCAGAGCGCGGCGGTGGCCGGGCGCCTGCTGGCGACGATGCCGCCCGATACCGTGCTGGTGGCCGACAATTTCATCCTCGGTGCGGAACTGGAGTTCCAGCTCGACGGCCGTCATCCGGTATACGTGCTGGACAGCCCGCTCAATGCCAAGCATGGGCGCGCGGTGCAGCTGGCCGTCTGGCAGCGTGACGAGCAAGGGCTCTATCGGACGCATGCCGGCGCGCCAGCGCTGCTGGTGGTGGATGAGTGGATATTGCGCGCGCACCAGCGGCCTGCATGGCTCGGGTCGGTTTGCTCGCGGGTGGCCGGTCCGAAGTTCCTGCGACGGCTGGATTTGTACGACGGCGAGCGCCGTTTTGCCTTCTATGCTGCACAGGTGCCGGCCGCGCATCTGCCAGCGAGGCCGCGTGACGCCTGCGTGGTATGGCGCAAGGCGTACGCGATGCAACAGCGGTTGCTGAAGCAGGGCAATGGCTGAAAACCAGTAGGGCGGGCACTGCCCGCCGTTGTCGTGCCCTGAATCCTGCTCCGGACCAGTGGCTTTTCCCTATTCGCCTTTGGGCGGGGGCGTGATTCCCGGTGGATTCATGGCGGGCAGTGCCCGCCCTGCGCAGGTGTTGCGGGGCTTACGGCAGGGTAATGCCGCATTCGCGCAGCAGGCGGGCCACGGCGATCAGGGGCAGGCCGATCAGGGCCGTGGGGTCGCTGCTTTCGATGCGCTCGAACAGGGCGATGCCGAGGCCTTCGCACTTGAAGCTGCCGGCGCAGTCGAGCGGTTGCTCGGCGGCGATGTAACGCTCGATGGCGGCCTCGTCGAGCCGGCGGAAATGCACCCGCGTGGTGTCCAGGACCCGGTGCTCGGCGGCATCGGGGCCGACCAGGCAGACGGCGGTGAAGAAGTCGACGGTCTGCCCCGAGCTTTTTGCCAGCTGGGCGCGGGCGAGGGCCGCATCACCGGGCTTGCGCAGGATTTCGGTGCCGAGCGCGGCCACCTGGTCGGAGCCGATCACGATGGCGCCGGGTGCGCGTCCGGCGACCGCCCGGGCCTTGGCGACGGCCAGGCGCATGGCGCGGTCGGCGGGGCTTTCGCCGGGGCGCGGCGTTTCGTCGGCGTCGGGCGCCTGCCGCGCGAAGTCCGGCAGCAGCCGGCGCAGCAGCTCGGCGCGGTAGCGCGAAGTGGAGGCGAGGATGACGCGCGGGTGGTCCGGCATGCCCGTCACTCGCGGTCGATGTGTTCGCGCACGGCCTGTTCGAGTTCGCGCTGGGCCTGGTCCAGCGCGCGCAATTGCGCTTCCAGCCTGGCGCGTGCGTGGGACATGGCCGCGGCCGCGTCCTCGAGTTCCTTCTGGCTGGCCTGCGGGGCGCGGTCGCGGATCCACAGGCGGTGTTCCAGCAGCGAGCGCAGGCCGGTTTCCACGGCCTGGCGGGCGTCGCTTTCGCCGGCCACGGGAACGTCGGGCGACACCGCCATCACGGCATGCGCGCGGTCCAGTTGCTGACGGCAGGTCTTGAGGTCCGATTCGAGCCGGTCGGCATCGTCCAGCAGTTGCCGCAGGGCGGTGTGGCGCCGGCTCATGCGGCGGTAGCGCCACAGGCTGATGCCGGCCACGACCGCGATGACGACGACGAACACGGCTATCGCCAGTGCCGGTATGTTCACGCTTGATCCCCCGATGTTCGAACCCCGAGTCAAACACCTGCGGCTCCGCAAGGCAAGCTCCGCGGAAGGCGTCGCCATGGCTCGATTGACTCGGCACGGGCCCTTGCCTAGAATTGGCAGGCTATGTCCATGACTTTACCCGAGACGGTGGATGCTTGGCGCATGGTCTCGGCCCGGCGCTCCTTCCAGGGCACCTTGCCGATCGCCGCACTGAAGCGTCTGGGCGAGGTACTGGCCGATTCGCGCGGCGAGGTGGAATACACGCTGGATTTCGGCCGGGACGACATGGGTACGGCGTACCTGGCGGTCCGCGCGCGTGCTCCGTTGACGCTGCTGTGCCAGCGCAGCCTGGAGCCGTTCGTGATGCCGGTGACGCTGGACACGCGCCTGGGCCTGATCTCCGACGACAGCGAGGAGGCCGCCCTGCCGCCGGGATACGAGCCGCTGCTGGTCGTGGACGATCGCGTCCATCCCGCCGCGGTCATGGAGGATGAATTGCTGCTCGCCGTGCCGCTGGTGCCGGTGTCGCCGCAAAGTGAATGGCCCGACCAGGGCATGGAGTCGAAGGCGCCGGATGCGCCGGCCGACGACGCTGAAAACAACCCGTTCGCGGTGTTGCGCGAACTCAAACGCAGGTAATACCGGAGAGACACGATGGCCGTCCAAAAGAGCCGCAGAACGCCTTCCACCCGTGGCATGCGCCGCGGTCACGACAAGCTGAAGAGCGTGCAGCTGGCGACCGATCCCACCACCGGCGAGGTGCATCGCCGTCACCACATCACCAAGGACGGCTACTACCGTGGCCGCAAGGTGATCGACGTCAACGAGGCATTCGTCGACGAAGACTGAGCGCTTCGGCGTTCGCGACGTTTTCCGGGACACGCGGCGGTGTGGCAACGCACCGCCGCGTGTCCGTGCGTGCCCGCTTTTCCCGGAATCCGCCCGTGCCGGGCGTCGGGCCCGGGCCGCTTGTGTTTCCGCGACCCGGACGCCTAGGATGCGGGCATGGCAAGCGTCGAACTTTCCCGGCCCCTGACTCCCTGCGTGGGCATCTGCCGCCTCGATGCCGACGGTTGCTGCATCGGCTGCCGGCGCACCATGGACGAAATCGCCCGCTGGCGTCACCTGGATGACGAGGAGCGTCTGCGCCTGATGCGCGAGGTGCTGCCGCAACGCCGCCGCGAGCCGCATCCATGAGCACGGCCGGGGCGCGCCTGGCCGGGGCGCTGATCCCGTTGTCCGAACCACCGCGGGCGCCCGGCTGGAACCATGCCGCCATCGCCGGCTGGCTGGGCGATGCGCCGTTGGTGCCGGCGGCCGTGCTGATCGCCGTGCGCGAGGATGGCGGGGAGAACGTGATCCTCACGCGACGGCACGACCGCATGGCCCGGCACGCGGGCCAGGTGGCCTTTCCCGGCGGCGGCATGGATGCCGACGACGAGGACATGCTCGATACCGCCCTGCGCGAGGCCGAGGAGGAGATCGGCCTGCCACGCGACGCCGTGACGCCGCTCGGCTATCTCGACTGCTTCGAAACCGTCAGCGGCTTCTGCATCACCCCGGTGGTGGCGCGCGTTGCCGGTCATGCCCCCGCGTTCGCGGCCAGCACCGCCGAGGTGGCGGAGGTGTTCGAGGTACCTTTGGCATTCTTCTTGCATCCGCCTAATATGGTTCGCACCTCGATGGAGTACCGGGGGCAGCGCCGTCCGATGGTCGAATTCAGGTTCGGGGACTACCGCATCTGGGGCGCCACGGCGGCGATCTTGACGAACCTGCTGGACAGGATGAGGGCATCATGGACACAAACGCACCCTTGATCACGGCGGACGAACTGGCCCGGACCGACCCGGAAACATGCCTGGTAGTGGACTGCCGCTTCGAACTGAACGATCCCCGCCAGGGCCACCAGGATTATCTGCACGAGCACCTCCCCGGGGCCGTCCACGCCGACCTCGACCAGGATCTTTCCGACCTGCGCAAGCAGAAAAGGGGCCTGGGCCGGCATCCCTTGCCGGACGTTGCCGATTTTGCCCGCGTGCTGGGCCGCTGGGGCTGGCGCGAAGGCATGACCGTGGTGGCCTGTGATGCCGGCTCCGGCGCCATGGCGGCCGCGCGCCTGTGGTGGTTGATGCGGTGGGTCGGCGCCCCGGCGCGGGTGCTCGACGGCGGCATGGTGGCCTGGAAGGCGGCGGGGCGACCGCTGCAGGCCGGCCCGGTGAAGCGCGTCCACACGCGCGTCAGGGTGCAGGCCGACGCTTCCCGGGTAATGTTCACCGAGCGCATGCGCGAACTGCTGGACAAGGGCGACATCCTGCTGATGGACGCCCGTGCGGGCACGCGCTATCGCGGCGAAAGGGAGCCCGTCGACCCGGTGGCCGGCCACGTGCCGGGCGCCTGCAACCGTCCGTTCACCGCCAATCTGGATGACGGCCTGTACTGGCGGTCCCCGCAAACGCTGCGCGACGAATTCCTGCAACTGATCGGCGACCGGGACCCGGCCAGCGTGGTGCACATGTGCGGCTCGGGCGTCACCGCCTGCCACAACCTGCTGGCCATGGAGCATGCCGGCCTGCACGGTTCGCGTCTGTACGCGCCGTCATGGAGCGGCTGGGTCGGTGATCCCGACAATCCGGTGGCGACGGGGCTGGAGCGGGGAGCGGGTGCGGAGGAGTGAGAAGCGGCGGGCGTTGCCCGCCTCCCGCTTTCACTCGACGACGAGGCCTCCGATATGCAGGGCGCCGATGCGCGCCGGTCCGTGCATGCGCGTGCCTTGTTCGGTGGGCAGGGCCCGTCCTGCGCGCTTCGATCGGGGATGCGGCTGATGGCCCGTCCGTTTCCCGCTCCTCCGCACCCGCTCCCCGCTTTTCTCACTCGTCCGCCGCCGTCCAGCTGTAATGCACGCTGTAGTCCAGCGTGGCGCTGCCGCCGGCCGGTACCTTGACGCGGAATTCCAGCGTGTCCGGGGTCTGCTTGTCGGGCTCGATGCTGGAGGAGGTCAGCGTCCAGTTGCGCCAGCGCCAGGGATGTTCGCGCACGGTGACGGTGCGGGCGCTGTCGCCGGCGTTGTTCAAGGTGATGCGGAAGCCTTCGTCCATGCTGTGGCCGGCCTTGTCGACCTGGAAGCTGGTGCGCTCGCGGGTGCCGGTGAGGTCGAAGGCGGTGCCCAGGGTCAGGTCGACTTCCTGTCCCTTGGGGGTGTCGTCGATGCGGCCCTCGCCGAGGAATTCGGCATTGCCGTCGTTGTCCATCGTCAGCACGCGCAGGTAGCCGGCGGGAAAGCTGTCGAAGGCGGTGAAGGCGAGGGTGCTGATGACCGGCGCGTGGCGCGTGCCGCCGTCGTTGTCGCTGGTGACCGGCTTCGACGGGTTCCAGCGGTTGCCGTTTTCGAACAGCCAGGTGCGCTGGCACGACACCGTGCGCGGCTTGTACAGCGGGGTCAGGGTGACGCTGCCCCTGGGCAGGGTCACGGCAGCGGGCAGGCTGTAGGTGCGGTAGTCGCCGAGCGTGCCCTGATCGGGCATGGACTCGTACCGGGCACCGGCGGACATGGCCTTCATGGCTACCGGGCGCGGCGCGTGGCCCTTGGAAAAATTGGGCGAGCCGGCGACCAGCTTGATGTCGGCATCCTTCCAGTTGCGTCCGCTGCGGTTGGCGATGCTGGCCATGGCCTTGACCTCGAGCCGGCAACTGCCGCCGGACTTCAGCAGGCCGGTGTAGGCGCCGCGCCAGCCGATGCCGGAGGTGGGATAGGTCAGGGTGGCGTTGGCCGAGCCGGAGTCGGAGGCGTCCACCCGCACCTGCAGCCGGGTGCCGCCGCCGACCTGTCCGCCGGTGAGCTTGACCGCGGCGTAGTCGCGCACGACGGTCGGCCCGAAGACGTCGCCGCCGATGACCAGGCTGCCGTCCGGACCGACCTGCACCAGTTCGCCCTGGACCAGTTGCTGGCCGTTGCTGCCGAGCACGGTGACCGACTTGCCGATGTGCCCGCTCAGGGTG
>CAZBZD010000107.1:0-6569 GCA_964496295.1 uncultured Rhodanobacteraceae bacterium
ACAAATCGCTGCAGCCGGCCGCCATCCCGCTACGCGGGTTCACGTCGGTTACCTCAGCGTCGAGCAGACCGGAGCAGGACTAATCATGAGTGAACGACCGATTATAAACATTGACGAAGTCGAGCTCTCTGAACGGAACCACGGAGAGAGCTTCATGGCGGAGATGGGCTCGATGGCTCCCCACATCGGCGCTCAAAAGCTTGGCTGTCGCTTGATAGTGATCCCCCCGGGGAAGAGGGCGTGGCCGTTCCATAGTCACCATGCCAACGAGGAGATGTTTTTCATTTTGGAAGGTGTTGGGGAATATCGCTTCGGAGACAAAACATATCGGGTAAGAGCAGGTGATTTGTTGGGTGCGCCGATTGGTGGCGCAGAACACGCACATCAGCTAATCAACAGCTCTCAATCGCCGCTTAAATATTTAGCGTTAAGCACCATGATTGAAACGGACGTTATGGAATATCCGGATTCCAACAAATTTGGTGCGTTTGCGGGTTCCGCCCCAGGCGGAGAAAAAGAAAGACGTCAATTCTCTGCTTTCTCACCTACAGATGCGACGGTTGGTTACTGGCATGGTGAGGAGTAGCACGTTTGCCCAAGAAATCGCTGCACTTGACCGCCGCTCCGCTTCGCTCCACGGCGGCAAGTGAGCTCAGGCGTCAGCCGCTATGAGGAATTGGTAGTCATGGGACTTTTGACCTTCGGCATCAACGTCACCCTCGATGGTTGCGTCGACCACCGGGAGGCAATCGCCGATGACGAGACGCACGCATTCTTCACCCGCCTCATGGACGAAAACGGGGCGATGCTGTGGGGTCGCGTCACCTACGAGATGATGGAGAGCTACTGGCCGGCGGTCGCCCGCGGCGACGAGGACACACCGCCGGCGATGCGCGATTGGGCAGTCAAGCTGGAGGCCAAGCCGAAGTACGTGGTGTCGTTGACGCGAAAGGACTTCCCGTGGACCAACAGCCACCACTTGGCCGGCGACCTGCGCACGGGCGTGCAGAAGCTGAAGGACGCGACCCCGGACGGCGTGCTTCTCGGCAGCGGCAAACTCGCGGCCGAGCTGGATCGGCTGGATCTCATCGACGAGTACGAGTTTCTCGTCCACCCCAGGATCGTCGGGCACGGCCCGACCCTTTACCAGGGCGGGCTGCCCGGCACGCGACGGCTCGAGCTGGCATCGGCAACGCCGCTTCGCAACGGTGCGGTCGCCATGCACTACCGGCGTGTGCGCGGTTGACAAGTCCGTCCAAGCCGATCGCAGGCCGCCACGCGGTTCGTCGGCAACTTGACTCCAGCGTCAAACCTCAGGAGACGGGGGCATGAAAAAACCATTCGCGAGCGTCATGGCCGGTGCCGCTTCGGGCATCATCACGTACTATGCGTCTGTTTGCGCCTTGGCCTTTACGAGTGCCATCGCCATGCCGAGCGGCGTTCCGCTCGTGGTGTGGAAAACCGTGGTCGTGTTCGGGCTGGGCGTGTTCCTGGTTGCGCTTGCCATACATGCCGTTGCGCTGTTCGCCACGTCCGCGAAGCCCGTCATCGCGTTCCTTGCCTTCCTCGTGGCAGCGATCGGAATGCTTGCCATGGGTGGCACGTTCCTTATGGCCACGAACGTCATCGTCTCCTGGGTCCTCGGCGCGCTTCTGGCATCGATCGCTGCGGGACGGTTCAGGCCTGGCAGTTCCCCAAGAGACTTCCCGTCAACATCTCCGACATGACCCTCCCGCCTCGAGCTTCATGCGTCTGGTTCCGACGCATGCCGGACCGCCCCGGGCCGACCGGGGAAACCCCGGATGTGCCGTCGGCCGCATGCCCGCCGACGACGAGGCCCGCCATTGGCGGGCCTCGTCGCAATCATCGGTTTTTGACGTAGGACGGTCAGACCGGCTGGGTGGCCACGCGGTAGCCCTTGAGGTGCTGCGCGAAGTCCTGCAGCACGCGGATGCCGCTCTGCTCGGCCTCGCGTACCCACTGCTGCAGGCCCTTGAGGGCCTGGTCGGTGCCGCGCTGTTCCATCAGGGCCATCAGGCGCGCGCGGTAGGCGCACACGGTCTGCAGGGCCGGGCGCTTGGCGACGACCGCGTCGAGGCGCGCGCGCGCGTCGTGGTCGAGCCAGCGACCGCCGTCGGCCAAGGCATGGCGCAGGCGCTTGGGCACGATGGCCTTCAGGCTTTCGCCGCGGCGCGCGGCTTCCTCGCGCAGGGTCGGCATGATGACCTGCCGGTGGTAGTCGGTCAGGGCCTGGAAGCGGTGCGTGAGCACGGCCTTGAGGGTTTCGGTGTCGGGCAGGTTGACGTTGGGACGCACGTCGAGCTGGGGCGCCACGCGCAGCACCTTGGCCAGGCCGACCTTCTTCAGGCCGCAGATCACCGCCCAGCCGATGTCGAACTCCCACTTGCGCAGGGCGAACTTGGCCGAGCTGGGGAAGGCGTGGTGGTTGTTGTGCAGCTCCTCGCCGCCGATCCAGAAGCCCCACGGCATCAGGTTGGTGGAGGTGTCGGAGCTTTCGAAGTTGCGGTAGCCGGACCAGTGGCCCATGCCGTTGACGAAGCCGGCGGCCCAGAACGGGATCCAGATCATCTGGATGGCCCAGATGGCCACGCCGACGAAGCCGAACAGGGCGATGTTGATGAAGGCCATCAGGGTCGGGCCCCAGTACGGGTGCTTGCCGTACAGGTGGCGCTCGATCCAGTCGTCGGGCGTGCCGCGGCCGTACTTTTCCATGTCCACGCTGTTCTCGGCGGCCTTGCGGTACAGGTCCACGCCGTCCCAGAACACCTTGTGGATGCCGTACACCTGCGGGCTGTGCGGGTCGTCTTCGGTTTCCACGCGCGCGTGGTGCTTGCGGTGGATAGCGACCCATTCCCTGGTGACCATGCCGGTGGTCAGCCACGACCAGAAGCGCAGGAAGTGCGCGATGACGGGGTGGAAGTCCACGCCGCGATGGGTCTGGCTGCGGTGCAGGTACAGGGTCACGGCCATGATCGTCAACTGGGTGACCACCAGGCCGTAGATCAGCCAGGTGACCCAGCCGGCGCCGGTGAGGCCGCGGGCGGCGAAATCGAGGAAAGCGTCGAGCATGTGGTCTTCACGAAAAGGGAAACAGGGGAAACGACGAGCGACATCCCTGTCAGTCGCGCGAAAAAGCGCCGGAATCGGGTCCCGGGCACCTATTCAATCACATTCCGGGCGGCTGGATGTGAAAATTTCGCCCGCAAGTGTTGTCTTGAACATGGGGCCGCCGCCAGAATCGACAAGTGACCGAAGCCCGATCCCTGCTCGAACTCGACCGCGTCGGGCGCCTGCGCGCCGGGCGCCACGTCGTGCGCGACCTGGACCTGACGCTCGAACGCGGCCAGGTGCTGGGGCTTCTGGGCGTCAACGGCGCCGGCAAGTCGACCACGCTGGCGATGCTGGCCGGGGCGCTCAGGCCCACCCGCGGGCGCATCCTGATCGACGGCCGCGACCTGGCCGAGGAACCTGAACAGGCCCGCCGCCTGCTCGGCTGGCTGCCCGAAAACGCGCCGTTGTGGCCGGAATTGAGCGTCGCCGAGCACCTGGCCGCGCACGCGCGCCTGCACGGCTTGCGCGGGCCGGCCCGGCGCGAGGCCTGCACGGCGATGCTCGAACGCCTGCAACTGGGGCCGCTGCGCAAGCGCCTTGCACGCATCCTGTCGCAGGGCCAGCGCCAGCGCCTGGGCCTGGCCTGCGCGCTGCTGCACCGGCCGCCGCTGCTGGTGCTGGACGAGCCCGGCAACGGCCTGGACCCGGTGCAGGCGGCCGACCTGCGCACGCTGATCCGCGAGCATGCCGCCGGGGGCGGCGCCGTGGTGCTGTCCACGCACCTGCTGCCCGAGGTGACCGCCGTGTGCGACCGCGCCGCGATCCTGCACGAGGGCCGCCTGCGCCACGACGCGCCGCTCGAGGCCGCCTCGGACACGCTGGCGCTGACCCTGGCCGGCACCGTCCCCGTCCAGCGCCTGACCGCGCTGTCGCCGGTCGCGCGCGCCGAGACCCGCGACGGACAGCACTTCGGCATCACCCTGTCCCCCGGCCACGACACGGCATCGCTGCTCGGGGCCCTGCTGGCGCAGGACCTGGCCCCGGTCGCGCTGGCACCGGGACACGGCACCCTGGAACGCGAATTCATGGCCATCGCCACCGCCACGCAGGAGGCCGCATGAGCACCTGGGCGTTGCTGCGCACGGAATGGCGGCGCCTGTGGGTGCGCCCGTTCGCCTGGTGGATGGCCGCCGTGGTGATCGCCGGCATGGCCTGGGAACTGGTGCTGATGCTGGGACCGTTCCTGGCCCGCCAGTCGCAAATCGCGGCCTCCGGCGTGGATTTCGGCTATACCGACCTGGTGCTGCTGCCGTGGCTGGCGCTGTTCGTGATCGCCGCGGTGCTGACGGCGCCGCTGCTGACGATGTCGATGCTGGCCGGCGAACGCCGCGGCGGCACGCTGCCGCTGCTGTTCGCCTGCGGCCTGTCGCCGGCGCGCATCGTGCTCGGCAAGTACCTCGCCGCGCTGGGCTGGCTGCTGCTGGTCCTGCTGGCATTGGTGCTGATGGTGCTGGTGCTGGCGTTTTCGGGCAGCCCCGACTGGGGCAAGCTCGGCGCCGCGCTGCTGGGGCTGGTGCTGCTGCTGGCGATGCTGGCCGCGATCGGCCTGGCCTGCTCGGCCTGGGCCGGGCACCCGGCGCTGGCCGCGGCCAGCGCGCTGGTCGTCACGCTGGCGCTGATGCTGGTCGACCGTTCGGCGCTGCATGCCGGGATCGTCCGCGACGTCGCCCGCTGGCTGGCCCTGCCCACCCACCTGCAGCCGATGGGGCGCGGGCTGGTGTCCAGCGCCGACGTGGCCTGGTTCGTGATCGTGACCGCGCTGGCGCTGGCCCTGGCCATCCACCGCGTCGGCCGGGAAAGGGAGCGCGACTGATGCGGGCGCGCCTCGGCAACTGGCTGGTGATCGCGGCGCTGGTGGTCGGCGCCGCCTGCCTGGGCTACCTCAGCACCCGCCACGTGTGGACGGCGGACTGGTCGGCCGGCCAGCGCGCCAGCCTGTCCGAAGCCAGCCGCGCGGTGCTGGCGCGTCTCGACGGCCCGGTCGAGATCACCAGCTACGCGCGCCCCGGCGACGCCCAGCGCCAGCGGATCGCCGCCTTCGTCGCGCGCTACCGGCGCTTCAAGCCGGACATCTCGCTGACCTTCGTCGACCCCTCGCTGGACCCCGCCGCGACGCGCCGGGCCGGGATCACCGTCAACGGTGAACTGCTGGTGCGCTACAAGGGCCGGCGCCGCTACGTGCGCCGCATCGACGAGCGCCACCTGACCAACGCGCTGGAAAGCCTGGCCCGCGGCGGCACCCGCATCGTGGCCTTCGTCACCGGCAATGGCGAGCGCAGCGCCACCGGCCGCAACCCGGCCGACCTGGGCACTTTCGTCGGGCAACTGGAAAAACGCGGCATCCGCGCGGTGCCGCTCGATTTCGCGCAGGTGCCGCAGGTACCCGGCGGCACCTCGCTGGTGGTGCTGGCCAGCCCGCTGACGGCGCTGCCCGCCGGCGCGACGAAGGCGCTGGCCGGCTACGTGCGCAGCGGCGGCAACCTGCTGTGGCTGGCCGACCCGGATCGCGACGACCTGGGCCTGGCGCCGCTGGCCGATGCGCTCGGCATCCAGAAGCTGCCCGGCGTGCTGGTGGACGGGCAGGGCACGGCGCTGGGCCTGTCCGACCCGCGCGTGGTCGCGGTCGGCCGCTACCCGGCGCAGGCGATCACCGACGGCTTCACGCTGGCCACGCTGTTTCCGCAGGTGGCGGCGCTGGCCCGGGCGAGCATGGGCACGTGGAAAGTGGCGCCGATTTTGCGTTCGAGCGTGCAGAGCTGGACCGAGCGCGGGCCGATCGACGACGTGCAGGCCTCGACCGTCCGCTACGACGCCGGCCAGGGCGAAACCAGGGGCCCGCTCAATTTCGGCCTGGCCCTGACCCGGCTTTCGCCCAGCCCGGCGCACCGCCAACAGCGCGTGGTGGTGATCGGCGACGGCGACTTCCTCTCCAACGCGTACCTCGGCAAGGGCGGCAACCGCGCCTTCGGCGAGCGCGTGTTCAACTGGCTGCTCGGCGACGACGTCCTGATCGGGGTGCCGCCGCGGCAGCCCGCCGGCGCCAGGCTCGCCTTGTCGCAGCGCGGGTTGAACCTGTTCATCGCGGTGTTCCCGATCGCCCTGCCGGTGCTGCTGGCCCTGGTCGGCCTGCTGCTCGGCTGGCGCCGGCGGCGGCGCTGATGAAGCGCGCGCAACGTCGCCTTGCGTGGCTCGTGCTCGGCGTGGCCGTGCTGGCGGCGCTGGCGTTCTGGCAATGGCGCAGCGACCGCGCCCGGGCCACGCTGCTGCCGCTGGCGCCGGCCTCGATCACGCGCATCGACATCGCCTGGCTGGGCAAGCCGGCGCGGCATTTCGTCAAACGTGGTGGCCACTGGTACCGCGACGGGCAACCCGCCGACGATGCGCGCCTGGCGCACATGGCCGCGCTGGCGGCCACGCCGGTGCTGGAATGGCGCAAG
>CAZBZD010000108.1:0-6523 GCA_964496295.1 uncultured Rhodanobacteraceae bacterium
CCGCCGCTGGTGGCCGTGGCCGGCCTGCACGGCCTGCAGCGGCGACGCAACGACGGCAGCGAGGACAGCATCCATCCCGACCCGGACACGGTCGAGGCGCTGCACCGGCAGGTCGCCGCGCTGGCCGCGCGCCTGCCGCGCATGCGCGTGGAGGACAAGGGCATCTGCATCGCCCTGCACTACCGCGAAATGCCGTCGCAGGAACAGGCGGTAGTGGCCGGCGCCGGCCGCATCGCGCGGCAACTGCCCGGCTACGAGACCCAGGACGGCGACCACATCGTCGAGATCAAGCCGGCCAGCGCAAACAAGGGCCATGCCGTGGACGCCTTCCTCGACGAGCCCCCCTTCCGTGGCCGCCGCCCGGTGTACCTGGGCGACGACCTGACCGACGAGCACGCCTTCGCCGCGGTCAACGCCCGCGACGGCCTCAGCATCCGCGTGGGCGGGCGCGAACCAAGCCGCGCCCGCTACACGCTGCGCCACCCGGCCGCCGTCCAGGCCTGGCTCGAAGCCGTGCTCGTGCACCTGTGACCCGGCGGCTTGCACGCCGCCACCGGGGCGCGTCATCCTGACGGCCTCGCTGCACGACCGGAGACGATCCATGCCCGACTCCGCCCGCCACTCGCTCGAACTGGGCGTCATCGGCAACTGCACGCTGGCGGCCCTGGTCGACCCGCAGGCCCGCATCAACTGGTGCTGCTTCCCGCATTTCGACGGCGACCCCGGCTTCTGCGCCCTGCTGGAACCGCGCCGCGAGGGCGGCGACTGGGCGTTCGAGCTGGACGACTTCGACCACGCCGAACAGCACTACCTCGACAACACGGCGATCCTGGTGACGCGCCTGCACGACCGCCACGGCGGCTGCGTGGAAATCACCGATTTCGCGCCGCGCTACCGCATGCACGGCCGGCTCTACCACCCCACCACGCTGATGCGCCAGGTGCGCCCGGTGGACGGCAACCCGCGCCTGCGCATGCTGCTGCGTCCGCTGCGCGACTACGGCACCGCCACGCCCGAGCGTACCCGCGGCAGCAACCACGTGCGCTACCTGCTGGACGGCATCACCCTGCGCCTGACCTCGAACCTGGCGGTGCCGTTCGTCGAACGCGGCCTGCCGTTCGTGCTGGAAAAACCGCTGTACCTGGTGCTGGGGCCGGACGAGACCGTCACCCGCGACGTGTCCCTGTTCGTGCGCGAGTCGCTGGAACGCACCGCCAGCTACTGGCACGAATGGGCGCGGTTCCTGTCGATCCCGTTCGAGTGGCAGGAAGCGGTGATCCGCGCCGCCATCACCCTCAAGCTGTGCCAGTCCGAAGCCACCGGCGCCATCGTCGCCGCGCTCACCACCTCGATCCCCGAAGCGCCGGACTCGGGCCGCAACTGGGACTACCGCTACTGCTGGCTGCGCGACGCCGCCTTCGTGGTGCGCGCGCTGAACCGCCTCGGCGCCACGCGCAGCATGGAGGAGTACATCCGCTACGCGTTCAACCTGGCGCTCGACGAACACGAGGAAATCGGCCCGGTGTTCGGCATCACCTACGAGCGCGAGCTGCACGAGCGCGAGGTCGACAGCCTGGCTGGCTACCGCGGCATGGGGCCGGTGCGCGTGGGCAACGATGCCTGGCGGCAGCGCCAGAACGACGTCTACGGCTCGGTGGTGCTGGCCTCGGCGCAGCTCTTTTTCGACCGCCGCCTGGACAGCCCCGGCGATGCCGACACCTTCCGCCGTCTGGAGCTGCTGGGCGTGCATGCCGCGCGCCTGGCCGACCAGCCCGATGCCGGCCTGTGGGAATTCCGCGGCCGCCGCGCCGTGCACACCTACTCGGCCGCGATGTGCTGGGCCGCCTGCGACCGCCTGGCACGCATCGCCGCGCGTCTCGGCCTGGACGACCGCCACGCGCACTGGCGCAGCCAGGCCGAGCGCCTGCATGCACTGATCGACGAACACGCCTGGAACGACGAACTGGGTCATTACGTGGACGCCTTCGACGGCGACCACCTCGACGCCAGCCTGCTGCTGCTCGCCGACATCGGCTTCGTGCGCGGCAGCGACCCGCGCTTCGTGGCCACGGTCGACGCCATCGGCGAGCAACTGCGCCACGGGCCGTACATCTTCCGCTACGGCACCGACGACGATTTCGGCCGTCCCGAAACCGCCTTCGGCATCTGCACCTTCTGGTACATCGAGGCGCTGGCCGCCTGCGGCCGCAAGGACGAGGCGCGCGAACTGTTCGAGCGCATGCTGGCCCGGCGCACCCGCCTGGGCCTGATGAGCGAGGACATCGACCCCGCCAGCGGCGAGCTGTGGGGGAACTATCCGCAGACCTACTCGCTGGTCGGCCTGATCCAGGCCGCCATGCGTCTTTCCAGGCACTGGGAAAACGCGCTGTAACCGCAGGTTCAGCATCCCCTGTGCGAAGATGGTTTTCTTCGCGGACAGGAGCCGCGTCTCCCCCGAATCGTCCGGAGGTGGTCCGATGTCACGGCTGATCGTGGTTTCCAACCGCGTCGCCAACCCGAACGAAAAACACGCCGGCGGACTGGCCGCCGCCCTGCAGTCGGCGTTGCGCGAGCGCGGCGGCATCTGGTTCGGCTGGAGCGGCCGGCAAGCCGACCACAGCGCCACCGACGCGCACCACGAGACCGACGGACCGATCACCTGCACCACCATCGACCTGTCCTGCGCCGACTACGAGGACTACTACAAGGGCTTCGCCAACCAGGCCCTGTGGCCGCTGTTCCACTACCGTCCCGACCTGGTCGACTACCAGCGCAGCAACTACGAAGGCTACATCCGCGTCAACGCCCTGTTCGCCGACCGCCTGGCCAGGCTGATCGAGCCGGACGACACGATCTGGGTGCACGACTACCACCTGATCCCGCTGGCCAGCCTGCTGCGCGAGCGCGGGCTCGACAACCGCATCGGATTTTTCCTGCACACGCCGCTGGCCGCGGCCGAGCTGCTGTCCACGCTGCCGCACCACCGCGAGCTGTTCGGCACCCTTGCCGCCTACGACCTGGTCGGCCTGCAGACCACGCAGGACCTGCACGCGCTGTGCGAATACTTCGAGCGCGAAAAAGGCGCCAGCCTGGCCGGCGACGGCATCATCACCCTGCCCGACGGCGGTCGCTTCCGTGCCGGCCATTTCCCCATCAGCATCGACACCGCCCGCATCCGGGAGGTCGCGGCGGCGGCCGCGGGCAGCACCGCCACACTGCGCCTGCGGCGCAGCCTCAACGAGCGCGCGCTGATGATCGGCGTGGACCGCCTGGATTATTCCAAGGGCCTGCTGGAACGCTTCGACGCCTTTTCCGGCCTGCTGCAAAAGACGTCGTCATGGCGCAACCATGTCTGCCTGCTGCAGATCGCTCCGCCGTCACGCAGCGACGTGCCCGAGTACCGGCAAATACGCCGCGAGCTGGAACGCTGCGCCGGCCACATCAACGGCGCCCTCGCCGAACCCGACTGGGTGCCCATACGCTACGTCAACCAGACCGTGCCGCACGCGCAACTGGCCGGCTACTACCGGCTGGCCCGCGTCGGCCTGGTCACCCCGCTGCGCGACGGCATGAACCTGGTCGCCAAGGAATACGTCGCCTGCCAGGATCCCGACAATCCCGGCGTGCTGGTGCTGTCCCGCTTCGCCGGCGCCGCCGAGGAACTGGATGCCGCGGTGCTGGTCAACCCGCACGACGAGGACGGCATGGCCGAAGGCCTCGAACACGCCCTGGGCATGCCGCTGGCCGAGCGCCGCGAACGCTGGCAGGCGATGATGGGCGTGCTGGAAACCCACGACATCGCCGCATGGCGCAGCCATTTCCTGGAAACCCTGGCGCTGCCGCTCGACCGGCAATGCACCGATTGAACCGGCCCCGGCCAGATGCGGGCAGGTCGGGCACTCCCGCCCCGCCCGTGGAAACCGTCACCGGTCGAGCCAGATCATGCTCGCGAAACGGCCGCTGCGCGGGCCCTCGCGGCGGTAGGAATACAGGCGCGCGTCGGTGAAAGTGTCCGGGCCGCCCCCGTACACGCGACCGACGCCGGCGGCCTGCAGGCGCCGGCGCGCCAGCACGGCCAGGTCGGCGTGCCAGTGCCCGGGACGGGTGGCCGTGAAGGCGCCTTCCGGAGCCTGCCCGCCCCCGAACGCCTCGCGCACTTCCGCACCCACCTCATACGAGGCCGGGCCGATGCACGGTCCCAGCCAGGCCAGGACCTGCCGCGCCGGTGTCGCCATGGCGGCCACGGCGGCCTCCAGCACGCCGGCCGCCAGGCCGCGCCAGCCGGCATGGGCCGCGCCGATCTCGCCGCCGTCCTCGGCGCAGAACAACACCGGCAGGCAGTCGGCGGTGAGGATCGCCAGCACGGTGCCCGGGATGCGCGACACGGCGGCATCGGCCTCGGGCTCGTCGCTGGTCGGCAGCGGCCCCAGCTCGGCCACGCCGGTGCCGTGCACCTGGTGCAGCCAGCGCGGCGCGGCCGGCAGCGCCAGCGCGTGGCGCAGGGCGCGGCGGTTGCTGAGCACCGCGCCGCTGTCGTCCCCGCTGCGCAGGCCGAGGTTGAAGCGGTCGAACGGCGCGGCCGACACGCCCGGCCCGTGACGGGTGGTCACCGCGGCATGGACGTGGCGGGGCGCAGGCCAGTCGGGAAAAATCCAGGCGTCTTGCATGCGGAAAAGCGCGGGTCGGGGGACGGAACACCCTTTGTACCCGATTCCGCACCGCGGACGCCACGCCCGCGCCGTACCGGCGGGTCAGGTTCCGGGATGCCCCGCGGCGTCCTCGCGCAGGGCCTCGACCAGTTCCTGCATGTCGGCCGGGCGCGCGGCCTCGAACGCCATGGCCGCGCCGCTGACCGGATGGGCGAACGCCAGGCGCTCGGCGTGCAGGGCCTGGCGATGGAAGCCGCGCAGGCTCGCCGTCAGCCGCTCGCCGGCGCCGCGCGGCAACTTCAGGTGCCCGCCGTACAGCGGATCGCCGACCAGCGCATGCCCGGCATGCGCCATGTGCACGCGGATCTGGTGGGTGCGGCCCGTCTCCAGGTTGCACTGCACGAGGCTGTGCGCGCGATAGCGCTCGCGCAGGCGGTAATGGGTGACGGCGCGCTTGCCGCCGGCGACATCGCGCACGGCCTGGCGCAGGCGGTCGCGCGCATGCCGGCCCAGCGGCGCATCCACGGTATCGCCGGCAACCAGCGCGCCCTTGACCACGGCCTCGTACTGGCGCTCGACCTCGTGGCGCGACAGCATGGCCACCAGTTGCGTGTGCGCGGGCAGCGAGCGCGCCACCACCATCAGTCCCGAGGTGTCCTTGTCCAGCCGGTGCACGATGCCCGCGCGCGGCAGACCGGCCAGCGCCGGATCGTGATGCAGCAGCGCGTTGAGAAGGGTGCCGTCGGGGTTGCCCGCGCCCGGATGCACCACCAGGCCGGCCGGCTTGGCCAGCACGAGGATGTCGGCATCCTCGTGGCGGATGTCCAGGTCCATGGCCTGCGGCCGCATCGCCACCTCGGGCTGCAGCTCGGCCCGGATGGCCACCTGCTCGCCGCCATGCACGCGCTGGCGCGGCACGGCGCCGGCGCCGTCCACCGTGACGGCGCCGGCCTTGATCCACTGCGACAGGCGCGAGCGCGAATAGTCGGGGAACATTTCGGCCAGCGCCTGATCCAAGCGTTGTCCGGCCAGTTCCAGCGGTATTCCGGCCTGGTGCCGGACGACATTCATGATCCGTCCCCTGTCCGGAGGACGGTTTCGGCTATCATGGCCGTTCGCTCAACAGGCATCTCATCTCCTTCTATGCGCGTATTCAAACTGCTTTGCCTCATTGCCCTGGCCTGCGTGCTGTCGTCGTGCGCGATGTTCGAGAGCAAGGACGACATCAATACCATGCCGGTCGGCGCCTTGTACCAGCATGCGCACGCCGATCTGCAGAACGGCGACTACGTTGCCGCCGAGAAGGCCTACAAGCGCCTGATCGCGCGCTTTCCCTACGGCGAGTACAACCAGCAGTCGCAGATCGAGCTGGCCTACGCACAATACAAGGACAACAAGCCGGACGATGCCTATTCCACCATCAACCGCTTCATCAAGACCTATCCGGCGCACAAGCACATCGCCTATGCCTACTACCTGCGCGGCCTGATCAACTTCGACCGCGCCGGCCACTTCGCCCAGCGCATCTTCGGCCGCGACGCCCGCTCGCGCCACGACCAGGGCTACCGGCTGGAGTCGTTCGACGACTTCAGCAAGCTCACGCGTCGCTTTCCCGACAGCAAGTACGCCGCCGACGCCCGCCAGCGCATGATCTACCTGCGCAACGGCCTGGCCCAGTTCGAGATCAACATCGCCGAGTTCTACCTGCACAAGCGCTCCTACGTCGCCGCCGCGCACCGCGCCAAGTACGTCATCCAGCACTACCAGCAGGCGCCGCAGGTGGCCGATGCCCTGGCCATCCTGGCGCGCAGCTACAAGGCGCTGGACATGCCCAAGCTGGCCGACCAGTCGCTGGCCGTGCTCAAGCTCAACTA
>CAZBZD010000109.1:0-3016 GCA_964496295.1 uncultured Rhodanobacteraceae bacterium
GGCAGGCCGGCGGGGTCGATGCGCAGCGTGTTCATCTGGTAGGGCCGGAGGTAGGGCACCAGCGCGTAGCCGTTGCGGTCGATGGCCACGCCCGGCGCGTTGAGCACGTGGGCGCCGGCGGCGTGCGGCACGTGCACCAGGGCCACGGTGTCACCGGTGGGCTGGCCGAAGGTGACGCCGCCGGCGTGCACCGCCAGCGCGCCGCTCATGCCGAAGGCGGCCTGGGAGAATCCGTCGCCCTTGCCGTAGCTGGCGTTGAACACGGCATGCGAGGCGCGGTAGCCGGCGTTGACCGCCACCGAAGTGCCGTTGCCGAGGTTGTCGTGCGAGGCGTTGGCGCCCCAGCTGAACTGGTTGTACTTGCCGGCGCTGCCGCTGAGCATGACCTGCTCCTGCGTGTAGCCGCGCGAGTCGTGGTTGAAGTTGGCGTTGAGGCGCGGCGCGCGCGGCGAGTCGCCCAGCGGCAGGCTGAAGTTGAGCGAGACGCGGTTGTCGAGGCGACCGTCCAGGCTGCGCGTGCGCGAGGCGGAAATGCTGTAGCTCAGGCGCCGGAAGTGGTTGTTGTAGCCGACCTGGAACAGGGTGTCGTTGTCGCCGCGGTTCCAGTAGTCGCGGAACGAAACGTTGGCGTACAGCGAGCCGCCCCGGTCGCCGAGCGGCTGGTTGAGGCTCAGCGTGAAGCGGTTGCGCTGGTGCAGCAGGCCGCGCGGGACGAAGCTGGCGACGCCGGCATGCCCGGCCAGCGCGGCCTGCTGGGCCGGCGTGAGCGGGCTCTGCGCCGGCATGCCGTTGATGGTCGGCGCCTCGGGCTGGTACTGGAAGGTGTCCAGCCCGTGTTGCGCGTAGGCGCGCGCGATGGCCGCGTCGGTCAGGTCCAGGAAGCCGCCGGTGGAATAGCGGTAGGCCGCCACGCTGATCGCGGTGCGGGTGGCCGGCAGCATCTTGCTCCAGGTCGCGCGCACGCTCTGGCCGGTGTGCGCGCCCTGTCCGGGCAGGGTCACGCCGGCCTGGGTGATGTCCAGCGCCAGCGCGCCGAAGCGCGTGTTGAGCGCGCCGCCGAGCAGGGCCGCGGCATAGCCCCGCGAGCCCTGGAAACCGGCGTAGGCCGTGAAGCGGTTGCCGAACCCGTGCTGGATGGTGCCCTGGATCACGCGCGGGTGGCTGTCGAAGGGCAGGTTGCGCAACTGGCCCGCGGCGATGCCGAAACGGGTGACGCCGGGGCGCACCAGTTGCGACACCGAGGCGTAGGGCACTTCGTAGGTGTGCCGGCGGCCGTCGGCTTCGGTGACCGTCACTTCGAGGCTGCCGCCGTAGCCGGTGGGGTACAGGTCGTCGATGACGAACGGGCCGGGCGCCACCGTGGTCTGGTAGATCCGCACGCCGTTCTGGCGCACCGTCACCATGGCGTTGGTCTCGGCCACGCCGCGCACCACCGGCGCGTAGCCGCGCCGCGATTGCGGGCGCATGCGGTCGTCGGTGGCCAGTTGCACGCCGCGCAGGGCGATGGAGTCGAACACGGCGCCGTCGGTGTGGCTGTCGCCGAGGGTCAGCTCGGCCTTCAGGGAAGGCAGGGCGCGCTGCGCGTAGGCGTCGATGTTGTACCAGTGGCGGCTCGACGGCGCGCCGTCGTGTCCGGACAGCATGCTGAAGCCGGCCTTGTCGCGGAATTGCCACAGGCCGATGTTGAGCGCGGCGTCCAGCCCGAGGTAGGAGCTGGTCATGTCGTAGCCGTGGTTGCGGCTGTTGTAGGTGTTGAAACGGTAGTTGAGCAGGAAGGCGGGCACGCCGGCGTCCCACGAGGACGGGTCCACGTAGCCGCGCGGCTGGTTGCCCATCAGCGCCTGCGGCACGCTGATGTCCAGGCGCAGGCTCGACATGTCGAACACGGCGCGCGCGCCGGGGAGCAGGTCGCCGATGCGCGTGCAGCCGTCCGGCTCCGACACGCTCCGGACGACCTGGTCCTGCAGTTGCATCAGCCGCAGCAGGTTCGTGCTCATGCAGGGCACGGCATCGGTGTCCGGCTCGGGGCTGGCGAAACGCACGTTGGTGCGGCCCACCCACTGCTTGTCGAGGTAGATGTCGACGTTGTACTGGCCGGGCAGCACGTCGATGCCCTTTTCGAAGCGCGACAGGTCGATGCTGCGGCGCGAGTGCCCGGACAGCATGGCGGGGTCGAACTTGACGACCGCATCGGCGTCGGCCGCCGCCGCGGGCCTGGCCGCGGGAGTCGCCGCCGCCAGGGCCGCGCCGGCGGGCGCGAACATCAGCGCCATGGCGCAGGCCATGCTGCCGATGCGATGGCGGGGGTCCGCAGGGCGGGCAAAGGGATGGCTCACGGCGCGATCCGGCCCTGGTTCTCGACTGCCGCGCCGAAGTCGTTGATGGTGGCGTATGCCACCGTGGCACCCGCGGCCGGCACTTGCGCAAGGTCCGCCACGGGCAGGCTCAGGTGGGCATGCGGAGCGACCATGCCGACCTTGGCGTCATGCGCCCGGCCGGCGACGGTCAGCGTCACTTTGGACAGGGTGATGTAGTAGGGCGTGGGGTTGTGCACGTCCAGCACCACGCCGTGGTCGGTGCTGCTTGCCGTCCAGGTCAGCTTGCCGGGTGCCTTGCCGCGCTCGATCGGCAGGTTGGCCGGGCGGTAGAAAAGCTTGATGCGGGTGCGCAGGGCGAACTGCAGCGTGTTCCGGTGCGCCGCCTCGCCGGTCGGCTTGGGCGGGATCTCCAGCACGTTCAGCCAGAACAGGCTTTCGCGGTCCTCGGGCAGCGCCTTGTCGCCCGGGACGTGGAGGATGCGCAGGCTCTGGTCCTTGTTCGCGTCGATGCGGAACAGCGGCGGGGTGATCAGGAACGGCGAGTGCGCGCTGTCCGGCGTCGAGTGCAGGTCGCCGCTGTCGATCCAGGCTTCCACCAGGGCCGGGCGGGTGTTCTTGTTGATCAGGCGCACGGTGGCCTCGCCCTGTCCGGCGGGGAACACGACACGCGTGCCGGCGATCACGACGCTGGCGTGGGC
>CAZBZD010000109.1:3116-6475 GCA_964496295.1 uncultured Rhodanobacteraceae bacterium
CGAGCAGGTCTGGTCGATGACCTTGCCGGTGAAGGTGATGGTGCCGTCGGCCGCCTTGGCCTGCGGCGCGAAGGCCATGGTGCCGCAGGCTGCCGCGATGGCGGCGGTCAGGGCGAGTTTGGATAGACTCATGAAGTGAACTCCCGTGTCTGGAATCGTGAAAGGTCTGTTTGGCGCCGGATGACCGGAACCGCCACAGGGAAACTGTGACGTGGTTCACATAAGCAAAGGGTGTGCCAGTCCGGCATGGCAAAGATGTCATCGCGCGCAAGTCGATGATCATGCAGGGCTTTGTATTGCGCCGCGTCGGGAATGCCGTCCCCGGCGGTCCGGAACATGGGTGACGTTGTGTGACACAGCGCACGAATTGCGACAAAAAAACGTCATGCCCGACATGCACCATGACCATCGGCACTCCCCGTGTCCGGTTTTGTTTCGTGAAGAAATTGTCGGTTTGCGGGAAGAGTCCGTCGGTTCACGGGCCGGGACCGGCGCAGGCCGCGTCATGCCGGCGCATGGATCGTGGTGTGTCAAGCATGCTTGACATGATGTCGCTGGCGGATCTATGCTTCGTGTCAAGTTCGCTTGACATGGGAGAATCCTCATGCGCGCCTCGTCCATCCACTTCCTGATCGCCGTCTGGCTGTCCGTCTTCGTGTCGACCGGCATGGCATCCATGGTGGCGCTGTCGACCGTGAAGCCCGCGGTTGCCGCGACCGCCCCGGCGTCCCTTCCGGCACACGGCCTCGTGCCGTTGCCGGAGGCGGCCGAAACGTTCGCCGTCGGCACGCTGAAGGTGCAGCGCTTCGGCGACGCCGGCCCGGCGGTGATCCTGATTCCCGGGCTGGAATGCGGGCCGTGGCAGTGGGCCCGGGTCATCCGGCACCTGCAGGCGGACCACCGGGTGTACGCGCTGACCCTGGCGGGTTTCGACGGCGTGCCCGCGCCGAAGCCCGATCCCGCGGCCGGCGGCCTGCTGGACCGGGCCGATGCCTCGTTGCTGGAGCTGATCGAAACCCGGCACCTGGACAAGCCGGTGCTGGTCGGCCACAGCCTGGGCGGCACGCTGGCGCTGCGCTTTGCCGGCGAGCATGCCGGGCGGGTTTCCGGCGTGGTCGCGGTGGACGGCCTGCCGATCTTCCCCGGCATGGAGCGGGTGGGTGTCGAGCAGCGCAAGGCGATGGCCGGGCGGATGAAGGCGCAACTGGCCAGCCTGGCGCCGGAGCAGTTCAAGGCGTATGCGTTGCGCTACATGCGCCACGTGGGCGTGATCGACCCCGGCCTTGCCGGACAGGCGGCGCCGCTGGTGGCAAGAAGCGACCCCGGGGCCACGGCCGAGTACATGTACGAGGATGCCGTGGCCGACTATCGCCCCGGGCTGAAGCAGGCGAACGTGCCGATCCTGGAGATCTCGCCGTACAACGCCCCGGATTTCGAGCAGGCCGCGAAACGGTCGGGACGGAAGGCGATGAGCGAGGCGGACAAGACCGCCTATTACGAGAGCCTGCTGGCCAATGCGCCGGACGCGAAGGTGGTGTCGATTTCGCCGTCGCGCCATTTTGTGATGCTGGACCAGCCGCGCAAATTCGAGCAGGTGCTGGATGATTTCCTGGCCGGCCTGCAGGAGACGCATCCGTGACGACGCGGAACGAGGCTTCCTCCGCGCACCCGGTCCTGTCCAAGCGCGGCTACACCCTGCGGCTGGGCCTGTGGTCGCTCGGCGTGGGCGCGGTCCCGCTGCTGGCCGGGCTGTTCTGGGAGTTGTCGCCGTTGATCCAGCTCGGTTCGATCGTCGCATTGACGGGCGTCATCTGGCTGGTGGTTTCGCCTTTCGCCGGCGACGAACCGATGAGCCGCGCCTACCGGCGGCACCAGAACGAAATGATCGTGATCATGGCGGGCTACGTGCTCGGCGTGTTCGCGTTCGTTTATGCCAACGACCTCGGCCTGCCAACGTGGGCGCGGGCGTTGAGCGCCCTGCTGCCGGTGCTGCCGACGGTGCTGGTGGTGCGTTCGCTGTGGCGTTACGTGCGCGACAGCGACGAGCTGGAACGGCGCATCCAGATGGAGGCCATCATCCTTGCATCCAGCGTGACCATGGTGCTGACGTTCCTGGCCGGATGGCTGGAATTCGCGCATGTGTGGCAGTTCGACAACGGACTGGTCTGGGTGCTGCCGCTGATGGCGTTTTCGTACAGCGCGGCCGTGGGCTGGCGCCGGCGCAAGTACGGCATCGACGACTGGTGCTGACTGGCTGGCCAGCCGTGCTGGAGTGAATTTCCGATGACGACTTCGAATGTTTCCACCGACCGGCCCCTCACCAGGCGCCGACTTTTCCGGCGCATGGGGTTGTGGGCGATCGGCATCGGCGCGGTGCTGCTGGCGACGGGCTGGTGGCTGTGGCCGCCGCTGGTGCCGGCGGGCTGGCCGGTGCTGCTGGTGGGCGCGATCTGGCTGCTGCTTTCGCCATGGATCAGCAACGACCCGGTCAGGCCGGCGGGCCTGCGCTACCTGCGCGCCGGCCTGCCGGCCTTCGGCGGTTACGTCGCGGCGTTGCTGGTGGTCAGGCTGGCCGGGGAATTCGACTTGCCGGCATGGGCCATGGCGTTGCTGGCCATGCTGCCGGTCCTGCCGATGGTGTGGATGGTGTTTGCCATGTGGCGCCTGGCCCGCGACAGCGACGAGCTCGAACGGCGCGTGGTGCTGGAAGCCGCCTTCGTCACCAGCGGCGTGGCCGGCCTGCTGACCTTCGCCGCGGGCATGCTGCAGGTGGTCGGCGTGCTGGATGCCGGCAAGTGGCTGATCTTCGTGCTGCCGCTGATGTTTTTCGTGTTCGGCGTCGCCTCCTGGTGGAGCGGGCGCAAGTACGGGCTCCGGGGGTGTTGAGATGGGCGCGGAGCCGGGTGCATGAACAACCTGTTGCGCGAATTGCGCGCCGAGCGCGAATGGTCGCAGGCCCGCCTGGCCGAGGCACTGGAGGTGTCGCGGCAGACCGTCAATGCCATCGAGACCGGCAAGTACGATCCCAGCTTGCCGCTGGCCTTCAAGATCGCGCGGGTGTTCGCCATGCCGATCGAGTCGATCTTCTCGCTGGACGGCGAGGGTTGAGTGTGCAAACACCGCCGCGGCCGCCGGGATCCCGCACATTGCCGGTCAGGCCCGCCGGCATCCTGCCGTCGTTCGCCGGAAGCCGCCGGTGCTTCATCGTCCGGGAGTCCGCAGGTCGGGTTGGCTCTACCAACCCGACGCTTCGGGTGAAAATGTCGGGTTGATGAAACCAACCCGACCTACGGTTTTGCGCTATTGGGTGAATTCATCGGCGGTTCGCCGACGGTCAAGTCCGTAGGTCGGGTTGGCTC
>CAZBZD010000110.1:0-6429 GCA_964496295.1 uncultured Rhodanobacteraceae bacterium
GCCACCGTCGGCGGCACCGCCAGCATGGTGCCGATGCCGGCCAGGATCGCCAGCGCCCACACGCCCGCCCCGGTCGCCACCGCGGCCTGCACGTGCGCGCTCATGTGCCCGGCCAGCAGGGTGTCGACGACGTTGGTGCCCATCGCCGCCAGTTGCGCCGCGATCAGCGGCAACGCCAGGCGCAGCGTCGCGCGCCATTCCCCCCTGACACGCGAACGGTCGATACGGCGGATGGCGGCAGAGAGGGACATGTCGGTTGCCTGGGAACGATCCGTGGCTTCGCGCGACGCGAAGACGGCCGGGCATTGTACCGGGGAACCTGTGGCACATGCCGCCGCCGCGCCGGATGTGCCACGATGCGCCGGTCGCCAGTTGCTCCCGACGTGCCATGACCGAGCCCGGCAAGGACCTGCAAGCCGCCACGCCCGCACCCGCCGGGGCCGCGTCCGGGCGCGCGCACTGCCCCAACTGCGGCACGTTGCTGGCGGGGCCGTACTGCCACCAGTGCGGCCAGTCGACGCGCCACGTGCTCAGGCACCTGCCGGCGCTGGTTTCCGATGCCGCCGACATCTTCTTCAACTTCGACGGCCGCCTCGCGCATACCCTGCCGGCATTGTTCTTCCGGCCCGGCTTCCTCACCCGCGAATATTTCGCCGGCCGCCGCGTGCGCTACATCGCGCCGTTCCGGCTGATGTTCTTCCTCAGCGTGCTGGCCTTCCTGCTGATCCGCCTCACCGTCAGCCTCGACCAGGGCCCGGCCGGCGCCGGCGCGTTCGGTTTCGACCAGGCCGACACCCCGGCCGAGGTCCGCAAGAGCCTGGACGACACCCTCGCGGACATCCGCGCCGCGCGCCGGCCGGACCTGCCCGAGGTCGGCAGGCTGGCCCTGGACACGGCCGCCGAGCGCGCCAGGCGTGCCGCCCGGCGGCGCCTGTGGCAACTGGGCGCCCTCGATGCCGCGCCGGCCACCAGCGTGCCGCTGATACGCGATTCCGCGCTGGCGCACGATTACCTGCGCGACGTCGCGACGGCCCCCGACCGGGCCCGGCTGGAAGCGCATGTCGAGACCATCGACCGGGCCATCCTCGACAGCCGCGAGCAGATCGGCGACGCCTCGCCGCAGGCCGCGCAGGCCCTGGAAAACCTGCGCGACGAGATCTACCGCTCGATGGGGGATCGCCAGGCCGCGCTGCCCCCGGCCGGCGCCGGCACCTCCGCGCCATCCGCCGCCGACGCCGGCGACGCGCAGCACCGCGACTGGCTGGAACGGCGCACGGTCGTCCACGTCGGCTGGCTGCCGCAATTCGCCAACGACCGCATCACCGCCGACATCGCCCACTTCAAGCACAACCTCAACGTCATGCGCGCCGGCGATCCGGTGGCGCAGCGGCAGGCGGTGCAACGCTTCTCCGCCGCGTTCATGTCCGTGCTGCCGCAGGTGCTGCTGGTGATGCTGCCGGTGTTCGCGCTGCTGCTGAAGCTGGTCTACCTGTTCAAGCGGCGGCTGTACATCGAGCACCTGATGGTGGCTTTCCACAGCCACGCCTTCATCTTCCTGGCGCTGCTGCTGTCGATGCTGCTGGCGCTGGCGGGCTACTCGCTGCCGCCCTGGGCGGACACGCCGCTGGACTGGCTGCAGGGGCTGCTCTGGACCTGGGTGGCGGTTTACCTTTTGCTGATGCAAAAGCGCATCTACCGGCAGGGCTGGCCGATGACGGTGCTGAAATTCGGCTTCGTCGGGTTCTGCTATTCCATCCTGCTGGGGCTGGCGATGGGAGCCGCCATGGTGATCGGCCTGTCGGCCTGAACCGGCGCCGGGCCGCATCTCACCGCGCACGGCGACGGAGGCCGCCGCGGGCCGCTTCCGCGGGAGGTTTTTCACAGCACCACCACGCCCCCGCGCGAGGCGGCGAAAACCTCGGGCCGCAGCCTCGCGACTTCACCGACGGCTACGCAACACGTTGATTTTCAGACACAAAAATGCACTGGTTATTTTTTGCCCAATGCGTCACCGGCCTTGCAGTCATGCGCCGGAGAGGCAGCATTCCCGTACCCGTCCACATAGTTATCCACAACTTTTGTGGATAAACGATAAACCCCCCGCAGCACGCACACTTAGCTTCGGTTCCGCGCGGGAAGCATGAACAGCATCACGTAAATCCGCCCCGCCCGGCTGGCGGCGACGGCCGGGCGCATGCGTCCGGCGGACCGCTACACTGCCGGCATGCCCGAGATCCTGCGCATTGCCCTGCCCGTGCCCCTGCCGCGACTGTTCGACTACCTGCCGCCGGCGCACGGCAAGGCGGCGGTCGGCTGCCGCGTGCGCGTGCCGTTCGGGCGCGGCCGGCGCATCGGCCTGGTGGCGGCCGTGGCCGATCATTCGGCCTGGCCCGCGGAACAGCTCAAGCGGATCCATGCCGTGCTCGACGAACAGCCGCTGCTGGAAGGCGAGCTTCTCGATTCGCTGCACTGGGCCTGCGACTACTGGCTCGGCGCGCCCGGCGAGGTGCTGTTCGGCGCGCTGCCGGTGGCCCTGCGCGGCGACAAGCCGCCGCCGGAGCCCGGCATCGAAGCCTGGGCGCTGACCGACGCCGGCCAGGCGGCGCTGGCCGACGGCAAGCGCCGCGGCCGTTCGCGCGCGCTGCTCGAAACCTTGTGCGACGGCCTGCGCCCGGCCAGCGTCCTCGACACCGACCTGCCCGGCTGGCGCGACGCGGCGCGCCGACTGGCCCGCGCCGAACTCGTCGCATGCCACCGGCTCGCCCCCGCCGAACTGCCGCGCGTGCCGGTGGCCGGTCCGCCGCTCAACCCGCAACAGCAGCAGGCCGTGGACACCGTCCTCGCCGCCGGCGACGGCTTCCATCCATTCCTGCTCGAAGGCGTCACCGGCAGCGGCAAGACCGAGGTGTATCTGGCGCTCGCGGCGAAAGCCCTGGCGCAGGATCGCCAGGTGCTGATGCTGGTGCCGGAAATCGGCCTGACCCCGCAGACCGTGCGCCGCCTGCGCGAGCGCCTGGGCACCGACGTGGAGGTGCTGCACTCGGGGCTGGCCGACGGCGAACGCGCGCGTGCCTGGTGGCGCGCGAAAAACGGCATGGCGCGCGTGGTGCTGGGCACGCGCTCGGCGATCTTCACGCCGCTGCCGCATGCCGGCCTGATCGTGGTCGACGAGGAACACGACACTTCCTACAAGCAGCAGGACGGCTTCCGCTACCACGCGCGCGACCTCGCCGTGGTGCGCGCGCGGGCGCTCGGCGTGCCGGTGGTCCTGGGTTCGGCCACGCCGTCGCTGGAAACCCTGGCCAACGTCGAGGCCGGCCGCTACCGGCGCCTGCACCTGCCGGCCCGCGCCGGCACCCGGCATGCGCCCGGGAGCCTGGACGGCAGAAACGATCGAGGCAAAAAGTCGGCTGCGCGAGGACCGCTTTGTGACGATTCGCCGGCCCATGGTCAACACCATGGGTCAAGAACCGGCGCAAGGATGGACCGCGCAGACGGCTTTGCAGCCCGGTCGGCTTCTGTCGCCCAGGCTCCCAGGGTGCAGGTCATCGACATCCGCTCGCAGCGCCTGCAGCACGGCCTGTCGCCGGACCTGCTGCGCGCGATCGCCGCCACCACGGCGCGCGGCGAGCAGGTGCTGGTGTTCCGCAATCGCCGCGGCTACGCGCCGGTGCTGATGTGCCACGCCTGCGGCTGGCACGCGCAATGCCTGCGCTGCGACAAGCCGATGACGCTGCACGCCGGTCGCCGGCGGCTGGTCTGCCACCACTGCGAACGCGAGCAGCACATTCCCGCCACCTGCCCCGAATGCGGACACGCGCCGCTGCACCCGCAGGGCTACGGCACCGAACGTCTGGAGGAAGCCCTGCGCGCGCGCTTCGCCGACGTGCCGATACGGCGCATCGACCGCGAAAGCACGCGTCGCCGCCACGCCTTCGACGACCTGCTGGACGGGCTGGACGAGGGCAAGGCGGCGATCCTGGTCGGCACCCAGATCCTGGCCAAGGGACACGACCTGGCCCACCTGACCCTGGTCGCCATCACCGGCGTGGACGAGGGCCTGCACAGCATCGATTTCCGCGCACCGGAGCGGCTGGCGCAACTGGTGGTGCAGGTCGCCGGTCGCGCCGGCCGCGCGCACAAGCCCGGACAGGTGCTGCTGCAGACGCACCATCCCGACCATCCGTTCCTGCGCACCCTGCTGGGCAAGGGCTACGCCGCCACCGCGCGCGAACTGCTGGACGAACGCCGCCTGCTGCAACTGCCGCCGTTCGCCAGCCAGGTATTGCTGCGCGCCGAAGCCAACGACCGCGCCCGGCTCGACGCCTTCCTGCGCGAGGCCCGCGCCGCGCTCGACGAACCGGCCGAGGTGCGCGTGCTCGGCCCGATGCCGGCGCCGATGCCGCTGCGTGCCGGCCGCCACCGCGGCCAGTTGCTGCTGGAGGCCGACCAGCGCGGCGCCCTCAAGCGCGTGCTGCGGCCCTGGCAGGCACGTTTGCTGGAACTGCCGTCCGCGCGCCGGGTGCGCTGGTCGATCGACGTCGACCCGGTGGACCTTTATTGATCGGCAGGGCGGGCACTGCCCGCCGCACGAACCGACTTTCCATGGCGGGCAATGCCTGCCCTACAAGGCCCGCTTTTTGACACGGATCAACGCTCGTGGCGTGTACATGGATCGTCCAGCATGCGGGTTCCCGGGCGGGATGTTCCCGCCCCGCTCACTTCTTCTTGCGCGCGCTCTTTTTCGCGGACTTGCGGGCCGGGCGCGGGCGCGCCGGCTCGCCCTTCTTGCCCAGCTCCTCGAGCAGCGTGCTCATGTCCTCGGCGTGCTCTTCTTCCTGGGCCAGGATTTCTTCCATCATGCGCCGCGTGGTCGGGTCGTTGTTGCCGAGATAGCGGATGATCTCGCTGTAGGTCTCGATGGCGATGCGCTCGGCAACGAGGTTTTCCTTGATCATGTCGACCAGGTCCTCGCCTTCCACGTATTCGGCGTGCGCGCGGGTGCTCAGGCCGTCGGGCGAAAAGTTGGGCGCGCCTTCGAGCTGGGTGATGCGCTCGGCGATGCGGTCGGCGTGCGCCTGCTCCTCGTTGGCATGCTGCAGGAACTCGGCGGCCACGGACTGCGAATGAATGCCCGAGGCCATGTAGTAGTGGTACTTGTAGCGCAGCACGCAGACGATCTCGGTGGCCAGCGCCTCGTTGAGCACCTTGATGACCTGCTTGCGGTCCGCCTTGTAGCTGGGGGTCATGGCCCCGTCGCTGATGTGCTTGCGGGCGCGTTCGCGAATGGTCTTGATGTCGGTGAGAAACGGTTTCTTGGCCGCCATGTTGCCTCTCCTTCACGGATGGGTGGGGGCAGCGGAAGGGCTGCCACCGCCCCATGATAGACCCGTCCCATGGCGCGCAGGTGAACGAAAACCATGGACGGCCCGCACGAGCGCGCCGCGCCGACGCACCCGTGCATCCCGGGACATGGCCCGCTATTGCGGCTGGTAGACCTCGCTGCCGCGATCGCGGAACTCGGCGGCCTTTTCGGCCATGCCCTCGTCCAGCACCTCGGTGATTTCCATGCCGTGTTCGGCGGCGTAGTCGCGCACGTCCTGGGTGATCTTCATGGAGCAGAACTTGGGACCACACATGGAACAGAAGTGCGCGCTCTTGTGCGCCTCCTTGGGCATGGTCTCGTCGTGGTACTCGCGCGCCCGCTCGGGGTCGAGGCCGAGGTTGAACTGGTCGTCCCAGCGGAACTCGAAGCGTGCCTTGGACAGCGCGTTGTCGCGCACCTGCGCGCCGGGATGGCCCTTGGCCAGGTCGGCGGCATGGGCGGCGATCTTGTAGGCGATGATGCCTTCGCGCACGTCCTCGCGGTTGGGCAGGCCCAGGTGTTCCTTGGGCGTGACGTAGCAGAGCATGGCGGTGCCGAACCAGCCGATCATGGCCGCGCCGATGGCGCTGGTGATGTGGTCGTAGCCGGGCGCGATGTCGGTGGTCAGCGGCCCGAGCGTGTAGAACGGCGCCTCGTGGCACTTCTCCAGTTGCCGGTCCATGTTCTCCTTGATGAGCTGCATGGGCACGTGGCCGGGGCCTTCGATCATCACCTGCACGTCGTGCTTCCAGGCCAGGTCGGTCAGCTCGCCGAGGGTGTCCAGTTCGGCGAACTGGGCCTCGTCGTTGGCGTCGGCGACGGAGCCGGGACGCAGACCGTCGCCGAGGCTGAAGGACACGTCGTACGCCTTCATGATCTCGCAGATGTCTTCGAAGTGCGTGTACAGGAACGACTCGCGATGATGCGCCAGGCACCACTTGGCCATGATCGAGCCGCCGCGGCTGACGATGCCGGTGACGCGCCTGGCGGTCAGCGGCACGAAGCGCAACAGCACGCCGGCGTGGATGGTGAAGTAGTCCACGCCCTGCTCGGCCTGCTCGACC
>CAZBZD010000111.1:0-6342 GCA_964496295.1 uncultured Rhodanobacteraceae bacterium
AACTGATTCGTAATCAGTAGGTCAGAGGTTCGACTCCTCTCAACGGCACCATTTCCAGGCAACATGCCGCGGGCCCCGCCCCGCCGCCCGTGTCACGCAACCGGCTGCAGGCCGGTTTTTTCGTTTCCGGGCCCACCGGTACCGGGTCATGCCCGCACCAGCAACTGCAGGCTGAAGCGGCGCGCCGGGTCCTGCCAGCACGTCCGCACGCGCAGCCCGGCGTGTGCGGCCAGGCGCGCGAAGGAGGCCGGGGTGTACTTGCAGCTGTACTCGACGAGCATGCTTTCGCCGGCCTCGAAGCGGAACCGCCTGCCGTCCACTTCCACGTCCTGGTCGCGGCGGCTGACGATGGAAGTCTCGATGCGCTCGGCCATGGGGTTGTAGCGCGCGTGGTGGGCGAAGGCGTCGAGGTCGAAGTCGGCGCCGAGCTCGCGGTTGACGTGGGCCAGCATGTTGAGCGTGAACTCGGCGGTGACGCCGGCGGCATCGTTGTAGGCGGCTTCGATCACGGCGGGCGACTTGACCAGGTCCACGCCGACCAGGGCGGCGCCGTCGGGCCCCATCTCGGCATGCATGTGCCCGAGCAACGTGGCGGCGGCATGGCTGTCGAAATTGCCGATGGTGGAACCGGGAAAATAGATCACGCTGCGGCGCTGGCGGCGGCGCGGCCGCGGCAGGACCAGCGGCTGCGTGAAATCGGCACACACCGGCAGCATTTCGATGCCGGGGAACCGCGCGCCGAGGCGCTCGACGCTGGCTTCCAGCGCGCTGCGCGAAATTTCCACCGGCACGTAGGCGACCGGGCTGGCCAGGTGCTCCAGCAGCATGCGGGTCTTGATGCCGCTGCCGCTGCCGTATTCCAGCAGCAGCACGTCCGGGCCCAGGGCCGCGGCGATGGAGTCGACGTGTGCGCGCATCAATGCCAGTTCGGCGCGGGTCAGGTAGTACTCCGGCTGCTCGCAGATGGCTTCGAACAGGGCCGAGCCGCGCGCGTCGTAGAAGTACTTGGACGGCAGCCGCCTGGGCCGGCGCGCCAGGCCGGCCAGGACTTCGGCGCGCATGTCGCCGGTCTCGGTGCGCTGGTCGTCGACCCGTACCTTGCGCTGCAGGGCCTTCATGCGTCCTTTCCCAGCCGGATGCCCATGAACTGCCAGCGGTCCGGCGGATAAAAGAAGTTGCGGTAGCTGGCGCGGACATGGCCGGCCGGCGTCGCGCAGGAACCGCCACGCAGCACCCACTGGCCGCACATGAACTTGCCGTTGTATTCGCCCAGCGCGCCTTCGAGCGGACGGAAGCCGGGGTAGCCGACGTACGGGCTGGAGGTCCATTCCCAGACGTCGCCGAACAATTGCAGCGGCCCGTCGACATCGGCCGGCGGCGCCTGCGGGTGCAGGAAGCCGGCATCCCGGAAATTTCCGCCGGCGGCATCATGCGGCGCGGCCAGGGTTTCCCACTCGGCCTCGGTCGGCAACCGGGCGCCGGCCCAGCGCGCGAAGGCGTCGGCCTCGTAATAGCTGACGTGGCAGACCGGCGCGAGCGGATCGATGGCGCGTCGTCCGCCGAGGGTGAACTCGCTGTCCAGGTCGTCCGACCAGTACAGGGGGTGCGCCCAGCCCTCGCGCTCGACGGTGGCCCAGCCCTCGGACATCCACAGCGTCGGCGTGCGGTAGCCACCGTCCTCGATGAACCGGCGGTACTCCGCATTGTTGACCGGACGGTTGGCGACGGCATGCGGATGCAGCAGCTCGCGATGGCGCGGCTGTTCGTTGTCGTAGGCGAAACCGGGGCCGCCATGGCCGGTCTCGACGATGCCCGCGCGCCCCTCGACGAACCGCAGCGGCACCTCCGCAGTGCCCGCCGCGTGCGGCGTGTCGACATAGGCCGGCTGCAGCGGATTGACCGAAAACAGATGCTTGACGTCGGTCAGCAGCAGCTCCTGGTGTTGCTGCTCGTGGTTCAGGCCGAGCGTGACCAGCATGGCCAGTTCGTCGTCCTCCGGGCGCCGCAGCAGCAGCCCGCGCACGCCCGCGTCGACGCGCTGGCGGAAATCCAGGATCGACGCCAGCGTCGGACGCGACAGCAGGCCGCGCCGCGCACGCTCGTGCATCGGCCCGACCGACTGGTAATAGGAGTTGAACAGGTAGCGCCACTCCGGATGCAGCGGCTGCCAGCGCGGATCGCGCGCCAGCACGAACTGCTCGAAGAACCACGTGGTGTGCGCCAGGTGCCACTTGACCGGGCTGGCATCCGGCATCGACTGCACCACGGTGTCCTCGGGTGCCAGCGCGGCACAAAGCGCCACGCTGCGCTGGCGCACCCGGGCATGGAAGTCGACCAGCGACTCCCGCGCGGACGGCCTCGACAATTTGTCGGCTTGGGCATTCATCCGTGGCATGTGCCATCGGGAGCGGAAAGGAATGCTACGGCATCGACCCTACCAGAGCGCCCCGGCCTGCACAAAAACAGTTGTCGCATCGGCATTCCGCATTCAGTGCGCGTTTCGTTGCGGCGATCATGCACCGCCCCTGCTGACAACGTGATGTCAGCACGGAAAACGAAGCGGCCTCGCCACAGCGCTATGCTGCCGGTATCCACCCGGAGAACGTCCATGCACCCGTTCGACATCCGTTACGCCACGCCGGACGACATCGACGACCTGGCGCCGCTGTTCGACGCCTACCGCGTGTTCTACCGGCAGCCGTCCGATGCTGCGCTGGCACGCCGCTTTCTCGCGCAGCGCATGCACCTCGGCGAATCGGCGATCCTGCTGGCGCGCGAGGCCGACGCCGGCGACGCGCTGGGCTTCGTGCAGTTGTACCCGGGGTTCTCCTCGGTCTCGGCGCAACGGGTGTGGATACTCAACGACCTGTTCGTGGCCCCCGCGGCACGAGGCCGTGGCGTGGGCCGCGCATTGATGCGGCGCGCCCGTGCACACGGCGAAGCCGCCGGGGTGCCGTGCCTGACCCTGTCCACGGCCGAAGACAACCGCACCGCGCAGCGACTGTACGAGTCCGAAGGCTGGCAACGCGACGGCGACCGCCACTACCGGTTGCCGCTGTCGGGCCCGCCGTGAGCGGGCCGGTCAACTGTTCCGGAGGCATCACGTTATGCTGGGGGGAAGGCGCACTCCCCCGCGTCCATTCCACGAGGTGCCCCATGAAACTTCGTACCCTGCCGCTCGGGCTCGCTTCCGCGCTGCTGATGGCCGCCGCCGCCCACGCAAGCCCGCCGCCGGCGCAAGACAACCAGCCGCTGCGGCCGGTGTCGAAATGCCTGGACGTCGCCAACATCAACGAATGGCACGTCATCGACGACACCACCCTGACCGCGCGCAACGGACCACGCCGCTACCTCGTCAAGACGACGCACCGATGCCCGCGCCTGGGCAAACACGGCGGCGGCCTGTTCTTCCATGCCTCGAACGGCAAGATGGGGGCATGGCGCATCTGCGGCGACCTCGGCGAAACCGTGTCCTCGCGCTACCAGCCGCCGTGCGCGATCCGGTCGGTCAAGCTGATCGACAAGCAGCAGTTCGACGCGTTGAACAGGCATGCCGAACGCAACGGCAACGGTACCGGTACCGGGCAACCGACGTTGCCGTCGAAGCAGCATTAGCGGACAGGAGCCAGCCCTACCTCAGGCGCAACAGCCAGCAGCCGTGGATGTCGGCGTGGCGGGTGTAATCGAAGGGGATGCTCGGCGCGCTCCAGTCGGTGATCTCGAAGCGCTTCGACAAGGCTTCGACATCCAGCTTGAAGCGCTTGAAATTGTTGGAAAAAACGATGATTCCGCCAAGGGCGAGGCGGTCCGCGCAGGCCTCCAGCAGACGCACGTGGTCGCGTTGCACGTCGAAATCCTCGGCGCGCTTGGAATTGGAGAATGTCGGCGGATCGACGTAGATCAGGCCGTAGTGCGCATGGTCGACTTGCAGGAACGACAGCGCGTCGGCCTGCGCCAGGCGATGCGCCCGGCCCTCGAAACCGTTGAGCGCCAGATTGCGTGAAGCCCACTCCAGATACGTGGCCGAAAGGTCCACGCTGGTGGTGTCGCGTGCGCCGCCGGCCGCCGCGTACACGCTGGCCGTGCCGGTGTAGGCGAACAGGTTCAGGAAGCGTCGCCCCTTCGCCAGTTCGCGGATGCGCGCACGCACCAGGCGATGGTCGGGGAACAGCCCGGTATCAAGGTGATCGAACAGGTTGACCAGGAAGCGCAGGCCGCCTTCTTCGACCTCGACCAGTTCGCCGCGCTGGTCGAACGTGCCGTAGCGCGATCCGCCCTTGCCGCGCCGGCGCTGCTTGACGGCGATGCGCTCGCGCGGCACCTCGAACACTTCCGACGCCGCCCGCACCACTTCGCGCAGACGCTGACGCGCGGTGTTTTCGGGCACGCTAGCGGGAGCGCGGTATTCCTGCACGTGCAGCCAGCGCGGCCCGTCCCCGCTGCCGTACACGTCGATGGCGGCGGCGTATTCGGGCAGGTCGCGATCGTACGCGCGCCAGCAGTGGATGCCCTCGCGCTGCAGGCGCTTGCGCAGGTGGCGCTCGTTCTTGCGCAGGCGGTTGGCCAGCATCCGCGCACCTTCGGACAAGGGTGCCGGCTCGCGCGGTGCCTGCCGTTCGGCATCCAGATCGAACAACAGCAGCGGCGTTTCCAGCGCGCCGTTGTACAACTTGTACTGCTTGTGCGAACGCAGGCGCATGGCATGGCCAAGGTCCGCGTCACCGGCCAGTATGGCCGCCTTCCAGCCGGCAAAACGCTGGCGCAGGGTGTCGCCCAGCGCGCGATACAGCGCCGGCATCCCGGCGCGATCGCCCAGGCGTTCGCCGTACGGCGGATTGGTGACGACCAGCCCGCCCTGCGTCGCCTGCGGTGCTTCGAGGTGCGTCATGTCGCGGCGTTCGAGCTGGATGAAACCGGCCACGCCGGCACGCTGGGCGTTGTGTCGCGCCACCTGCACCATGTGCGGATCGACATCGTTGCCGAAAAACACGGAACGCAACGCGCGCTTGCCCTCGTCGGCGCGTCTGCCGGCCTCTTCCAGCAGACGGTCCCACAGTGCCGCGTCGTGGCCCAGCCAGCCGAGGAAACCGAAGTACTCGCGGTCCAGGCCCGGTGCGACGTCGGCGGCCATCCACGCCGCCTCGATCAGCAGCGTGCCCGAACCGCACATGGGGTCGACCAGCACGCCGCCGGCGGCATGGATCGTCGGCCAGCCCGCGCGCAGCAGCATGGCCGCGGCCAGGTTTTCCTTGAGCGGCGCGCGGCCCTGGCGATCGCGCCAGCCGCGCCGATGCAGCGGCGTGCCGGCCAGGTCCAGCGCCAGGCTGGCGCGGCCATGACGCAGATGCAGATGCAGACGCACGTCCGGCTGCTCGGTGTCCACGTCCGGGCGACCTTGTCCGCGCGCGCGGAACTGGTCCACCACTGCATCCTTGACGCGTTGCGCCAGAAAACGGCTGTGACCCTTGTCACCAGCCGCCAGGGTCACGTCGACGGCCAGGGTGCCGTCGGCCATCAGGTGCTCCGACCAGTCGATGGCCTGCACGCCGGCATACACGGCGGCATCGTCGGCGGCCTCGAACTCGCCCAGCGGCAACAGGATGCGGCTGGCCAGGCGCGACCACAGGCAGGCGCGCAGCGCGGTTTCCAGCGTGCCGCGGAAGTGCACGCCGGCGCGCGCCTCGCGCACGTCGTCCGCGCCCAGCGCCCTCAGCTCGTCGCGCAGCAGGTATTCCAGGCCCTTGGGACAGGTGGCGAAGAAGGCCGTCTCGGTGTCCGGATTCATGCGTCGAGCCGCTCCAGGAACAACCGGAACTGGGCTTGGACCGTGTCCACGTGCCCGGCCAGGCGATGGCCGTCGGGAAGCATCAGTGTCGGCATGCCACGTTGGCGGGCGAAGGCGAGCGCCGCCCCGGGCGGACACACCTCGTCTTCGAAGCCATGGACAAGCATGCAGGGCACGTCATGAGCCATGTCGAACGTGGACAGGCAGCCGGGAATTCGCGGCGGCAACGCCAGCAGGAACAGGCCCGCGCACGGCGCTTCCAGCGACGCCAGGCCGGAGGCGAACGCGCCCATGCTCGAACCCGCCAGTACCGGCGGCGTGACCGACGAGCGCATGCGTTCGCGCAAACGTTCGATGCGCGGCGTGACCGATGCGGCCAGGCCCTGCGCGTCGCAATCGCCGTAATCGGGACGTTCGGTGGTCCAGCCCAGCGCCTCGGCGACCCGCGCCAGCGCGCTGACCTTGGTCGCCCCGGGGCCGCTGTCCGAGCCGTGGGAGAGAATGACGTGGCCGGGCATGACCGGTTCCGCTGATGCCAAAAGCGCATCTTATCAGGC
>CAZBZD010000112.1:0-6267 GCA_964496295.1 uncultured Rhodanobacteraceae bacterium
CGCTCGGCGGCGGCGGCGCGGCGATGCAGGGCGTGTTCCGCAACCCGCTGGCCGACCCCGGCCTGATCGGCGTCTCCGCCGGCGCCGCGCTGGGTGCCGTGGGCATGATCGTGCTCGGCGCGCACGTGGCCGCGGTCATCCCCTGGGCCGCGGGCACCCCGGGCATGATGCTGGCCGCGTTTGTCGGCGGCCTGCTCGCCACCTGGCTGGTCTGCGCCATGGGACGTCGCCGCGCCGGCGTGGCCACGCTGCTGCTGGCCGGCGTGGCGGTCAACGCCATGGCCATGGCCGGCGTCGGCCTGATGACCTGGCTGGCCAACGACCAGCAACTGCGCAGCCTCACGTTCTGGTCGCTGGGCAGCCTGGGCGGCGCGACCTGGCCACGCCTGGCCATGGCCGCGCCGCTGATCGCGCTGCCGCTGCTGGCCCTGCCGCGCAGCGCGCGCGCCCTCAACGCCCTGCTGCTGGGCGAGCGCGAGGCCTGCCTGCTCGGTTTCCGCCCCGAACGACTGAAAGCCTGGCTGATCGCGCTGGTCGCCCTGGCCGTCAGCGCCGCCGTGGCCATGAGCGGCGTGATCGGCTTCGTGGGCCTAGTGGTGCCGCATCTGTTGCGCATGGCGTGGGGACCGGACCACCGCCTGTTGCTGCCGGCCTCGTGCCTGGGCGGCGCCGTGCTGCTGCTGGCGGCCGACACGCTGGCGCGCACCGTGGCCGCGCCCGCGGAGCTGCCGATCGGCGTGCTGACGGCGCTGGTCGGCGGCCCCTTCTTCATGTGGCTGCTGCTGCGCACCCGTGCCCTGGGAGACCTCGCGTGACACCCGCGCTTTCGAAGCCCGCCGCGGCGCCGGTCATGCCGCGACTGGAAGCGCGCGAGGTGTCGCTCTGGCGCGGATCGCGGCACGTGCTCGAAAACATCGACCTGGCCGTTTCGCCGGGGCGGCTGCTGGTCCTGGTCGGCCCCAACGGCGCCGGCAAGAGCAGCCTGCTGGCGGTGCTGGCCGGGGTGCTGCCGCCCGACAAGGGCGAAGTCCGCCTGGATGGCGTGCCCCTGGCGCAATGGTCGCCGCGTGCGCTGGCCCGGCGTCGCGCGATGCTGTCGCAGAAAGTCCACCTGCCCTTCGACTTCCGCGTGCGCGAAGTGGTGATGCTGGGCCGCAGCCCGCACGGCCGAAGCGTGGGCGGCCGGCACGACCGCCGCCTCGCGGACGCGGCCCTGCGCATGGCCCAGGCCTGGCACCTGCGCGAGCGTTCCTGGCTGCAGCTTTCCGGCGGCGAGCAGCAGCGCGTGCAACTGGCGCGGGTGCTGGCGCAGGTATCCGATACCGGCGACCAGCCGGCCTGGCTGCTGCTGGACGAACCCGAGGCCGGGCTGGACATGGCGCACCAGCACCGCATCCTGGCCATGGCCCGGCAGCGCGCGCAGGGCGGCATGGGCGTGATTGCCGTGGTGCACGACCTCAACCTGGCCGCCACCTACGCCGACGACATCGCATTGCTGGCCGAAGGCCGCCTGCTGCGCCACGGCCCGCCCGGCGACGTGCTCGACCCGGACCGCCTGGCCGCCGTCTACGGCATGCCGCTGGCGCGCGTCACCCACGGCCGCGGCTTCTTCCTCGTGCCGGCATCCGGTGGCAGGTAGATCGAAAGCGCCGTTGCGTCTCCCCGTCCGGTCGCCCCGAAACACGCACATTGAACGGCAGCGGATCCCGGCGCGACCATGCGGCACGGAACAACCATCCGCCAGCCGTCACGGAAAGCAGCGCATGCCGAATTGATGATCGCACCAAGCTGGTCCGCGGAAAAACTCCCGAACCGGCGGCCATGCCGGCGAGCGTGCTCCGCCCGGTCGGCGCCCGGGCGCGCTCCTACGTCTGGTCGGGCCAGGCCGGCATGCGTTGCAGAAGCTCCGGATGCTGCTTGCGGATCACGCAAAACGCGTTGCCGGACGGATCCTGCATGACCTGCCAGGTCCTGATCCTGTATTTGCGCCTGGCGCCGGCCGCCTCCATGCGCGCCGATTCCTTCACCACCGAATCGGTCTCGAAATCCAGATGCACGCCCGGATCGCTCTCGACCCGCTGCAGCAGCACCTCGGGATCGCCCGCGCGGGTCTTGAGCGTGACATAACGCTGCCCTGCCCTGGGCCTGTTCGGCATGGGTGCGCCGAAGGCCTGCGCCCAGAAGGCGATGCAATCCTCGAAATGCTCGTCCAGACAGTCGATGACAAGGTTGGAAAACCGGCTGCGATGCATGATGCCTCCTCCTTCATAACCAGCGAAATAATTTACGATGGTTACGCAAGTCAACCAGACCCGGGATAACCTGTCAATTGACCTATACTGGTTAGCATGAAACGACAGGCACCGGACACCACATGGCTGGACGACATCGAGATCATCGGCGGACACCCTGCCGTGGATTTCGTCAACACCGTGCATTCGTACACGGAACCCGAATCCCGGGATTACCTGGAAAGTGCCCGGCACGTCATCGGCTGGCACCTGCATCTGGGCCTGATCGATGCCGCACAGGCCCGCCGCATGATGCGCCTTTCGACTGCCGGGCGCGTGCAATTGCTTGCCGAATCACGGGCATTGCGCACCACCCTGCGCGCCGTGTTCAATGACCACCTGGGCGGCCGGCCGGCCACCACCGCCCTCGCGCGGCTGAACCGCGAACTGGAAAGGCTCGCCCGCTGGCGGACGCTGGAACCGGAGCGGGACGGCTTCGCCTGGCGCTACCGCGTCACCCCGGCCCACCCGCACAGCCTGCTGGCACCGCTCGCCTTCGCCGCGGCCCGGCTGCTGCAATCGGACGAGCTTGCGCGCCTGAAGGCATGCCCGCCACCGGAAGGCTGCGGCTGGCTGTTCCTCGACCGCTCGCGCAACGGCAGCCGCACCTGGTGCAACATGAAAACCTGCGGCAACCTGGCCAAGCAGCGGCGGCATCGGGCGCGGCAATCGAAACAGCATTAATCATCGGACACCGTCAACGGAATCCCTCGAGCAGACGCATGAAGATTGAACGCCTCGATCATTTGGTGCTGACCGTGCAAAACGTGGAAGCCACCGTGACTTTTTACGAGCGTGTACTCGGCATGCAGGCGATCACCTTCGGCAACGGCCGCCGCGCACTGACTTTTGGCCGGCAGAAGATCAACTTGCACCCTGCCGACGCGCCACTCGAACCGCATGCCGCACGACCGACACCGGGCTCTGCGGACTTGTGTCTCATCACCGACACGCCCATCGACACGGTCGTGGCCGAATTGGCACAAGCCGGCGTGACCGTCGAGGAAGGCCCGGTGCCTCGCACCGGTGCAACAGGGTCGATCACTTCGGTGTATTTCCGCGATCCGGATGGAAATCTGGTCGAGGTGTCCCGGTACACCGGGTAATCGATGCGGACAAGGCAGGGCGGGCAGTGCCGGTCCTGCTTTCACTCCTGCATGATGCCGAGGCCTTCGATGGTTCCGGTCATGTCGGGGTCGAAGCCCGCCAGTCGGGCAAAATGGCGGCCACGTTCGGTGTAATCGCGAAACTGGTCAAAACTGGGTGCGCCCGGCGAAAGCAGGACGGTATCGCCCGTCGGCGTGATGCGCCTGGCAACGGCAACAGCCTCGGACAAATCGTCCGCCGCGAGAACCTCGGTCGGCGACATGCCCGCGTCGCGCAGCAACTGCCGGATGCGCGGGCCATTCGCACCCTGCACCACGCAACGCAGCACGGGCCAACGTTCGGCAAACTGCGCAAAAGGCTTCCAGTCCAGACCGCGATCATGGCCACCGAGAATCACCGTGACCCCGGTCTGCAGGCTGTACAGGGCGGCCATCGTGGCTTCCGGCGTGGTGCTGATCGAGTCGTCGATGTAATGCAGCCCGTCCCGCTCCCCGAGGGGCTGCAGGCGGTGCGGCAACGGCTTGAAGTCCACCAGTGAAGCAACCACGTCATCGAGAGGGAAGCCGGGACCGGACTCGCGTACAAGCTCGAAGGCGGCCAGCGCGGCGCATGCGTTGGATGCGTTGTGCAGCCCCGGCAGATGCCTGATCGAAACCAGTGACGGATCCACCACGCAACGGCCGTAATACAGGTCCCCGTCATGCACGTGCCAGCCGTCATCGGAGCCGAACAGGATGCGTCGCGGGTGACCGGCCGTCAGCTTTAGCAGACGCGGCTGGGCGGCGTTGACCAGCAGGGTGCGCGAGACATCGGCCAGTTTCAGCTTGTCGGCGACGTAGCGCTCGCGCGAGCCGTGCCAGTCCAGATGTTCCTCGTACAGGCTGGTGACGACGCCGACGTCCAGCGGACCCGCCTCGCCGGTCTGGAAGCTGGACAGTTCGACGACCCACAGGTCGGCGCTTTGTCCATCCAGTTCCAGCAGCGGCAAGCCGATGTTGCCGGCCAGCGCGGTGCGCACGCCGGCGGCGCGCGCGAGATGGGCGGTCAATGCGGCAGTGGTGCTCTTGCCCTTGGTGCCGGTGATGCCGATCACGCGCGCGTCCGGGTTTTCGCCGAACCACAGTGCGGTACCGGAAGTGAATGTCGTGCCCTGCTCCCGCGCGGCAACGATTTCCGGCTTGTAGGCGGAAATGCCGGGCGACTTGACGACGAAATCGAAGGCCGAAAGCGCGTTTGCGTCAGGCGCTTCGGCACGCACTTCGACCCCTTCCGTCGATGTCAGCGACGCGGCTTCCCGTGCACTGCAGAACAGCGTGAACGACTGCTCCGGCAGGTGTCGACGCAGTGCCGCCAGCGCAGCGCGGCCCTCGCGACCGAAGCCCCAGACCGCGGTCCGGTGCCCTTCAAGCGTGGCGAATTTCATCGAGTGCCTTGTGCAAGCGCGGCGGGACGTGATGCTCGGTCGATGGCGCCAGCCACGGCGCCAGCGCCAGGTCGGCCGTGTCCAGTTGCGGCAGGATTTCGCGACGGAACCGTTTCACCAGCGCATCTTCGGTCCATTCCGGACGCGCCACCAGCGTGGCCATGGCCGCACGCGCCTCGCTGCCCTCGCCGACGCATTCGAACGGCTTGTGGTCGCGGTATTCCATCAGCGCGTCGAAACCGGCGGCCTGGTCCTCGTCGTCCAGCAGGTTGCGACCGAAGATCGCCAGCAGTTTCGGCTTGGGCATGAACGGCGCCAGCGCCAGGAACACGAAATGGCACTTGGGGCATTGCCCGCACCAGCGGTCGGCGGGCTTGGGGCCGAGGATGCGGAAGTTGCGGTTGCAGCTGGAAAACACCTCGCCATAGTCGTTGCCCAGACGCGCGAAAGCCGCCGTCACCGCCAGTTCGGAGAACGGGCGCAGCAGCGAGCAGTAGTCGAGGTCGGCCGCCACGTGCGTGTGCAACCAGTCGGCAAAGGCGCGCTCGAAGACCAGGCCCTTGCTCCACTGGTGGTTGACCTCCTGCCCTTCGTACTCCAGCGTCGCGGCCGAGGCGGAGCGCTCGTTGGCGAAGGCGATGGTGTCGTGGCCGTACAGCAGCGCGGCCAGCACCAGGATCGCCGAATTGACGGCGGTCACCGGGATGTGGCCGTTGTACGCGCCCATGCGGTTGTAGTCGAACAGCAGCGGCGAAAGCTCGCGGCCGATGTTGAGGGTCGGCAGGCCGGTGCGTTCGGCGCAGGCCGCGATCAGCGGCGAATGCCCGACCCAGGCCACCGTGCCCGTGCCGCCGGAACGCTTGATGGCCTCGATAACGACCAGCGAATCCTTGCCGCCGCCGATGGGAATCAGCGTGTGTTGCGGCAGGTCGAGGCGAGGAGCTGAAGGCTTCGGGTCCTTCGATTCCGCTTCGCTATGCTCAGGACGAGCGGATGGGGGAGCGTCATCGTGTCCGGCATGAGCGGGATCAGCTGCCTGTGTGCGCGGGAAATGGATGCGCTCGCGCAAGTCCAGCTTGTTGCGGTATGCGAACTCGGCCAGGCCATGCAGATACAGGGTGTCCAGCAGTTCGGCAGTGGCCACATCCGGGACACCGTCATCGATTTCGATGCGCGACGGCACGCCGGCCTTGTAGTAGCTGACGCCGGCAACCCGGTGCAACCACTTCAGGGCAGCGGTGAACGCTTCGGTACGCTCCGACGGCAGCGCCGGGGCATCCGGAAAGATGACGCGCTCGACAAGCTCCGGACCGTCGTCGAAGGCATAGGCCAGCTCGGCCACGCCGTCGGCATAGCTTGCGCGCACGAAGCGGAAGGCTTGCGCCTGGCGCGGGTCGTTCAAGGTCATGCCGGAACTCCCATGCACGTCTCGCGCAGGGCGGGCAC
>CAZBZD010000113.1:0-6183 GCA_964496295.1 uncultured Rhodanobacteraceae bacterium
AGTACAGCGAGCCGTGGAACTCGTTGGTGCCGGACTTGGTCACCGCGTTGACGGAGGCGCCGACAGTGTCGGAGGCGACGTCGTAGTTGGCGGTGGAAATGTTGTATTCGGCGATGGTGTCCTGCGAGATCGCCGAGTTCTGGTACGGCAGGCCGTTGGCGTTGAGGCCGAACGGGTCGCCGACGGACACGCCGTCGACGGCGATGTTGTTGTAGCGGTTGGGCACGCCGGCGAGGCTGAACGAGCCGTCGCCCTGGTCGGTGACGGTGATGCGCGGATCCAGGCGCACGATGTCGTCGATGGAGCGGTTGCCCTTGGGCGTGGCCCGCAGCTCGCGCTGCGACACGTTGGTGGACAGGCCCTTGTTGTCGGGCGTGAAGGTGCGCATCAGGGCATTGGCCGTGACGGTCACCGCGGACAATTTCTGCGCCTCGGCCTCGGACGGCTGCATGACCAGGTTGATGGCGCTCATCTGGCCCAGCTGCAGGTAGACGTCGTCGCGCTCGCCCTGGGCCAGGCCGGCCTTGGACACGGTGACCTCGTACGGGCCGCCGACGCGCATGCCGCGCGCGTTGTAGCGCCCCTCGGCATCGGTGGTGACCACGCGGGTCGTGCCCGACGGTTCGTGCACGATGGTGACGGTGGCGCCGGCCACCGGATGGCCGCTGGCGTCCACCACCGTGCCGGTCATGGACGAGGAAGTCACGTTCTGCGCCATCACGGCTGGGGAAGCCGCCAACAGCGAAGCGATGGCAAACGGCAGTATCCCCTTGCGGATTCTGTTAGTCATGTTCATGGGCCCTTGATTCGCAACGATTGAGAAAATCCGGCGGAGACACCCCAGCCTTGCGCGGACCCCGCGTCCGGCAAGCTCGACCCCTCGCGATCGATATCCCCGTTTGTCATATGCCGCCGCGTACCGCCTCGGTATCGCGCCGGCGTTAATGCCAGTTTAACAGCATCCGTGCACTTCTTGCTCGCTCATGCTGCAATTTTTTCGTGTCGATTTCGTGACATGCGCGCAGGGCGGTTTCACGATTTTCCGAGGTAGCGCGTGCGCTTGGACGGTTTGAGGCGGGCCAGGTCCAGCACCACCATGCCGTCGACGCAGCCGGAAAACTCCGGGTCCTCGCCGAAATCCAGGAATTGCACGCCATCGGGCTCGACCAGGTCGACGTACTGGCGATACAGCACCGGCAGGGTCACGCCGAGCGCATCCAGGCGGTGGCGCAGGTGGCCCAGCCCGGCCATCGGGTCCAGGCCGCTGAGTTCCGCGCGCACGCCCTCGAGCACCATCGACGAGACCCGGAACGGGCGGCGCGCGCTGGCCAGGCCCGGCGCGCCGAAATAATGCTGGTGCGCGGCCACGATCCACTCGCGCGCCTCGCGCGGCAGGCTCACCGACAGGCTGACCGGGCCGAACAGGTGGCGGATCCGCGGGTGCTGCTGCAGGTACAGGCCGATGCCGCGCCACAGGTGGTCGAGCGCGCGCGAACGCCAGTAGGCCGGGGCGATGAAGCTGCGGCCCAGCTCCAGCCCCGCCATCAGCCGCGCGGCCAGTTCCGGGGTGTAGTCGAACAGGCTGGCGCTGTAGAGCCCGGCCTGGCCGTGCTGCTCGAAGATGCGGCCGCCGTGGCCGAGGCGGTAGGAACCGGCGATGCGGCGTTCGTCCGCGTCCCACAGCACCAGGTGCTCGTACCAGGCATCGTACCGGTCCAGGTCGCGCCGCAGGCCGGTGCCCTCGCCCACCTTGCGGAAGGTCAGCTCGCGCAGGCGCCCCAGCTCGCGCATCACGGCGCCGTCGTCGGCCCCGGGCACCAGCCAGACCTGGTGCCGGCAGGAAACATCGGCAAGCTTCCGCCCGCGGTGCCGCAGCCCGGCCTCGACCGCATCGGCCGGCTCGGGATGCGCCAGCGGTGCCTGGCCACCGAAGACCAGGCCGCGATTGCGTGCCAGCCGGTACACGTGGCGCCGCATCAGGCGCGCCGCCTGGCGGCTGTCGCCCTCGCTGCGCTGGCGGATCTCCTCGGCATCGACCAGCGGCCCGACGCGCAGGCGGATCGAGGCGGATCGGGGCGATACCGCCTCGCGCGGCAGCATGGCCGTGGCCAGCGGCTTGGCCAGCATCGACATGCCGTAGAACGCGGCCGAATTGCGCGCCCCGATGTGCACCGGCAGCACCGGCGTGCCGGTGCGCATGGAAAGGCGCGCGAACCCGTCCAGCCAGCGCCCGTCGCGCACCCCGGCCGGGCGCATGCGCGACACCTCGCCGGACGGGAACATCAGCAGCGCCTTGCCCTCGTCCAGCGCGCGGAACACGGCACGCATGCGCGAGGACGCGCCATGGCCGAACACGTCCACCGGCAGCAGCAGGCCGGCGAGCTGCGGCAGCATGCCGAGCACGTCGTTGCCGAGCACGTGCGCGTCGCGGCGGACGCGGCCGACCAGTTGCAGCAACGCCAGCGCGTCGACCATGCCGAGCGGATGGTTGGCCACGACCAGCACCGGGCCTTCGGCGGGAACGTGCTCCAGTTCGCGCGGGGTCGCGCGGGCATGGACGGACAGGTGCGCCAGCGCGCGCTCGACGAAGTCGAAGCCGGTCAGCCCGTCCAGCGCGGTCAGCGTCCGGTTGAAGCGCGCCTCGCCGGCCAGGCGCCCCAGCAGGCCCGCCACCGGCCGCCGCAGGTGCGGGTGCTTCGCCAGCCATGGCGCACGTTGCAACAACGTCTGCTCGATGCTCAGCATGTCCGCCCGTCCTCGGTGGTCTTTCCCGTGCCGGCACCATGGTACACGGATACGCGGGCGCTCAAGCCGGGGCGGTCACATCATGCCGCTGTGGCGCAGGTAGGCCACGATGCCGGCCAGGAACATCTGCACCGACAGGGCGATCAGCAGCATGCCCATGACCTTTTCCAGCGCCGTCAGCACGCTCTCGCCGAGCCAGCGGAACAGGTAGGTGGAACTGAGCAGGATCACCGCCGTGGCCAGCCAGGCCAGCACCAGGGCGATGCCCCATTCCACGATGCGCCCCGGCTGCGCGGTGGTGAACAGCAGCAGCGCCGCCATCGCCGAGGGCCCGGCCACGCCGGGGATGGCCATCGGCACGATGAACGGCTCGCCGCCGTTGGCCTTGCCGAAGATGCCGCCGCCGTCGGAGGGCGGAAACACCATGCGGATGGCGATCAGGAACAGCACGATGCCGCCGGCGATGCTGACCGACTCCTGCTTGAGCTGCAGCAACTGCAACAGGTACTTGCCGCCGACCAGGAAGGCCAGCAGCACCGCCAGCGCGATCAGCAGCTCGCGGATCATGACGAAGTTGCGCCGCTTGGGCGGCACGTCCTTCAGCAGGCTGAGGAAGAACGGCACGTTGCCGACCGCGTCCATGACCAGGAACAACAGGATTCCCGCGGACAAGGTGGTCATCTGCGATTCCATGAAACGAACTCCGTCGCGTGTGAAGGAAAAATGCCGCCTGCCCGACCCCCTGGCCGTCGCGGCAGCCGGCCCGGCAGGGAGGGATTTCGAAAATCAGGCGCGCGGGATACGGGCGGCGGCCGCGCGAAAGGATGTTTTCCGAGGTTTCCCGGTCAGGACGCAGGCAACAAGGTCACGATTGTGACGGAGACACCGGCCTGAGGTCGAGCGTCCTGCCGCGCGTGCCCGCGCCCGCGGGCGACAGCAGCCATGCCACCGCCCCGGCCGTGGCGTCCGGCGGCGGCTGGCGCATGGTGTCCTCGCCGAACCAGGCCTTGCGCCGCAACGCGGTGCGCATGGGGCCGGGCAGCAGCACGTGCACGCGCATGGCGGAGCGGTCGTTTTCGTCGTGCAGGATGGACGCCAGGCGCTCCAGCCCCGCCTTGGCCACGCCGTAGGCGCCCCAGTGGGCGCTGTCCATGTGCGCCGGATCGTCGGTCACGAACACCACCGCGCTGTCGGGCGCGGCGGTCAGCAGCGGCAGGCAGGCCTGGGTCAGCGCGAACGGCGCCGACAGGTTCACCTGCAGCACCCGCAGCCAGTCGTCGGGCGTGTGGTGCGCCAGGGGCGTCAGGCCGTCGAAATGAGCCGCCGCGTGCACCAGCCCGTCGAGGCGGCCCAGTTCGCGCCGGATGCCGTCGGCCAGTTCCTCGTACTGGGTCGGCGTGGCGCCCTCCAGGTCGAGCGGCATGATGGCCGGCTGCGGCGCCCCTTCGGCAACCAGCGCGTCGTACAGCTTTTCCAGCTTGCGCACCTTGTGCCCGGCCAGCACCACGGTGGCGCCGGCACGCGCGCAGGCATGCGCCGTCGCCGCGCCCAGCCCGCCGCTGGCGCCGGTGACCAGCACCACCCGGCCGGCCAGGGCATCGGCAGCCGGAGCCGGCATGGCGGAAAGGCGCTCCGCGGGCAGGCTCACGAACGGGCCCCGGCATCGCCGTCGGACAGCATGCGCGCCAGCTCGCCCGAGGCCTGCAGCTCCTCGATGATGTCGCAGCCGCCGATCAGCTCGCCCTGAACGAACAGTTGCGGAAACGTCGGCCAGTTGGCATAGGCCGGCAGGCCGGCGCGGATTTCCGGATCCTCCAGCACGTTGACCGCATGGAACGGCACGCCGGCGCGCTGCAGCGCCTCGACGGCACGGCTGGAGAACCCGCACATGGGGAACTGCGGCGTGCCCTTCATGAACAGCACCGCCGGATGCCCGGCCACGACGGCCTTGATACGCTCGACGACGTCCATTGCAACAACCCGGCTTTCGTGAAAACAGCCGCTTATTGTAACGGATGCCGCCATCTGAACGGCCTTTGCGCCAGGCGGGTGCACAGGGTCTAAACTAGGGACTCTCCGATCCACTTCCCGCATCCGGCACCGGCCGGGTGCGCCCCGCCAAGCCAAATCCCAAGGAGTCATCACCATGGCGATCGAGCTACCTCCCCTGCCCTACGAACAGAACGCGCTGGAACCGCACATTTCCGCCGAGACGCTGGAATACCACTACGGCAAGCACCACGCCGCCTACGTCAAAAAGCTCAATGCCGCCATCGAAGGCACCGAGCTGGCCGACGCCGCGCTGGAAGACATCGTCAAGAAGGCCGACGGCGGCATGTTCAACAACGCCGCGCAGGCCTGGAACCACACCTTCTACTGGAACTCGATGAGCCCGAACGGCGGCGGCGAGCCCAGCGGCAAGCTGGCCGACGCCATCGACAAGGCGTTCGGTTCCGTCGACAAGTTCAAGGAAGAGTTCGGCGCGAAGGCCGCCGGCAACTTCGGTTCCGGCTGGACCTGGCTGGTGCAGCGTCCGGACGGCTCGCTGGCCATCGTCAACACCTCCAACGCGGCCACCCCGATCACCGGCTCGGACAAGCCGCTGCTGACCATGGACGTGTGGGAACACGCCTACTACATCGACTACCGCAACGCGCGCCCGAAGTACATCGACGCGTTCTGGAACCTGGTCAACTGGGAGTTCGCGGCCGGCAACATGGCCTGAGCGGGTTTCCCGTCAAGCCGACAGGGAGGGCTCCTTGCGGGGCCCTTTCTTGTGTCTGGGGGCGAGGGATGAGGGGCGAGTAGCGAGGGCGCAAAAAAGCAGCGGAAGCCGAGGGATGTCCAGGGCATCGGACAATGACGGTTTGCGTGCATCGGCGCCGGCGAGCCCCAGCCCCGGGTTCGATGAATGGCTTTTTACCGCAGGGCGGGCCTTGGCCCACCAACGCGACATGATTTTTGATACGGATCAAGACCTGTTTTTCATATCCGCGTCAATCCGTGTCTGCCGTCTCTGGTTGTGCTCGCGGTTGTGAGCACGCAAGACCACCCGCACCACCATGGCGGCGACCGCAGGGCGGGCACTGCCCGCCGCATGCCGCCCTTGATGGCGGGCAGTGCCCGCCCTACGCGGTCTCCGCTTCCAGCGCGGCCAGTACGGGAGCGGCTTGCTGTTCACGGCCCAGCGCCTTGGCAAGCGCCTGGATTCGATCTCGCAAACCGACGGCATCGGCGGCGCAGATGTTGGCATGGCCGACCTTGCGGCCCGGACGCGGGTCCTTGCCGTAGTCGTGCCAGTGCGCGTCGGCCGTGGCCAGCAATGGTGCCGGATCGGGCAGCTCGCCGACCCAGTTGAACATCACGCTCGGGCCGCGCGCGGAGGTATCGCCCAGCGGCAGGCCGAGCACGGCGCGCACGTGGTTCTCGAACTGGCTG
>CAZBZD010000114.1:0-5992 GCA_964496295.1 uncultured Rhodanobacteraceae bacterium
GCCATCGCCTGCAGGGCAGGCTCCTGCCAATCAATCCAATGCGGCGTTTCAAAAGCGGTCCTTCGTGCCGTCTTCATGAACGACAGCATGTGCCATATCGTGACAAGCATCACGCTCTGGGGCATGCTTGCGCAAACCTTCAGCACTCCCGCCATGATCGAGTTCGGACACGGAACGCACCCAGGCCTGCGGCGCAAAGTCAACGAAGACACGTACCATGCCGATCCGGCGCTGGGGCTGTTCCTGGTCGCCGACGGCATGGGCGGGCACGCCCACGGCATGCGTGCCGCGGCATTGGCGCGGGACAGCGTGACGGCTGCCGTGCGCGCGGGCGCAACGCTGGAAGACGCCATCCGCGAGGCACACCTCGCCATCATGCGCCAACCCGACGACACCCGTGGGCGGTTGCCGATGGGAACGACGCTGGCGGCACTACGCCTTCATGGCGATACCTTCGAAGCCGCCTGGGTCGGCGACAGCCGCATCTACCTGCTCCGGGACGAAATCCTGCACCAGTTGTCGCACGACCAGTCGCTGGTGCAGAGCCTGGTCGACCAGGGCGTGCTGGATGCCCGCGATGCGCCCACCTGTCCGCATCGCAACGTCCTGACGCAGGCGCTCGGCGTCACCGCGCCCGACGACCTGCGCATCGCGACCGTGAGCGGGGGCACCGCCATCGGCATGCGCTTCGCGTTGTGCAGCGACGGCCTGACCGAACATGTCACCGATGACGCGATTGCCGCCACGATGGCCCGTACCGACGTAGCCGCACAGGAAATAGTCGACCTGCTGATCCTGCAGGCACTGGATGGTGGTGGCCACGACAACGTGACCGTCATGGTGCTGCGCTGCCACGCCGACTAGTCGACCTGCGCCGCCCCTTCCAGGCGCCGCCAGACACTGGCACCCCCGGCCGACTGGTCCAGCGTATCCAGACGCTTTTCATGCGCCGCGATTTCGGCTTCGTCGGCACGCAGGATACGCGGCCTGCGCGTCAACTCGGCCCGGAACCCGCCACCGTCCGCAGCATCCTTCCCGGACGTTGCATCGAATGCCAGATCCAGTGCCGACTGTCCGGTCGTCATCGCCAGATAAACATCGGCCAGCAACTGCGCGTCCAGCAGACCACCGTGCAATTCGCGATGCGTGTTGTCCACACCCAGGCGCTTGCACAGGGCATCCAGGCTGTTGCGCTGCCCCGGATAGCGTTCACGTGCCATGGCCAGGGTATCGAGCACGCCGGCATGATCGGCTACGCGACCGAAGTCACGACCGGCACGAGCCAGCTCGGCATCCAGGAAGCCGACATCGAAGGCGGCGTTGTGGATGATCAGCTCGGCACCCTCGATGAAGTGCAGGAAATCGTCGACCACATCGCTGAAACGTGGCTTGTCGAGCAGGAATTCGTCACGGATGCCGGTGACTTCGCGCGCACCTTCGTCGATGGTCCGGTCCGGATTGAGATAGGTGTGGAAGGTTTGCCCGCTGGGACGGCGTCCCACCAGTTCGACCGCGCCGATCTCGATGACCCGGTGCCCCTTGTGCACTTCCAGCCCCGTGGTTTCGGTATCCAGGACGACTTGGCGCATCAGTTTCCATCCTTCCATTTTTCGGCTTCGGCACGCGCGGCCTTGTCCACGCGCTCGTTTTCGACGTGTCCGGCATGACCCTTCACCCAGTGCCAACGCACCTGGTGCGCATCGACCGCCTTCGCCAGGCGCTGCCACAGGTCCTGGTTCTTGACCGGCTTGCCGGCTGCGGTACGCCAGCCCCTGGCGCGCCAGCGCGGCAACCAGTCCTGGATGCCCTGCATGACGTAACGCGAATCGGTGGTCAGATCGACCCGGCAGGAGTGCTTGAGCGCTTCCAGCGCCATGATCGCGGCCGACAGCTCCATGCGGTTGTTGGTGGTGTCGGGTTCGCCGCCGCTGAGCAGCTTCTCGCGCCCCTTGCTGCGCAGCAGCGCGGCCCAGCCACCCGGTCCGGGATTGCCCAGGCAGGCGCCGTCGGTGAAGATGTGCACGCCGGCGGTATCCGCCTTGCCCCTGATGTCGCTCATGCACACTCCCTGTGGGTTCCCGGCGCCCAGGCCGCAGGTTGACGGGCACTCTTTTGTCGCACGCGGGGCAGTGGTTTCAACGCCATGATCGAGGCGCGCCGCTTGCGCGCCACCAGCACGAACCCGCCGCCGAAACCGTGTCCTTGTGTATGTTCCACGGCGGTCGGCAATGCCATGCCGCAACGATGCACCTGCAGCGTATCGACCCCGTGCATGTTCAGGCGTTGGCGCACCCAACCGGGCGCCGTCAGCATCGGGCGCGGCCGGCGCCGACACAGCAACCAGGGCATCCAGGCACTGAATGGATGGAACCCGGCCACGCCCAGGTATCCGCCGGCTTCCAGCACGCGCGAGGCTTCATCCAGGAGATTGGTGGCATACGGCGTCCATTCCAGCACATGGTCGAGCAGCACCACCTGGAACGCCTCGTCGACAAACGGCAAGGCCTCGTCCACGCGTGCGCGCACGTCGCCTTGCCAATGCTCCGCGGCCAGTTCCAGCCTGATGACGCTCTGCGTGCGCGGCCAACTTTCGGCGGGATGCCCACCCATGCACAGCGACAACCCCAGCCCTCCGGCCTGCCCGGCCAGCACCCGCGCCATTTCCCCCGCCGCGGCACGGCGCAATCGGGCCACGGCGGGCCTTGCCATCAATGGATTGCCATGCTCGGGCATTGTCGGCGTGAATTGGCGAATGACCTTCACAGATTATCAGGCCCGCCCCTGAAGCGGTGGACCATCCCTGTTATATTTTGCGTCGATTCAAGCGCACGGAGTCGCGCTCGCCTCGCGGAGACATGATTTGCGCCTTGAGCCGATCCCTGCCCTTGTCGACAATTACATCTGGCTGCTGGCCGACGCGGATGGTCATGCACTGGTCGTGGACCCCGGCGAAGCCGATCCGGTGGACGCGGTCATCCGGAGTGACGGGCTGCGCCTGGAGGCGATCCTGCTGACCCACCACCACGCCGACCACACGGGCGGCGCCGCCAGCCTGCGCAAGCGCCACGGCGCCAGGGTCATCGGGCCGGTGGATGAGCGCATCACGGAGGTCGACGAACGCATCGGCGAGGGCGACGTGGTCACGCTGGAGGCCCCGGCCACCCGCTTCGAGGTCTGGAGCGTGCCCGGCCATACCCGCAGCCACATCGCCTTTGTCGGCGAAGGGCTGGTTTTTTGCGGCGATACCCTGTTCAGCCTCGGCTGCGGGCGCCTGTTCGAGGGCACGCCGCAACAGATGCTCGCATCACTGGACCGGCTGGCCACCCTGCCCGGTGACACCCGGGTCTGCTGCGGGCACGAATACACCCTGTCCAATGCCGCCTTCGCGCACGGCATCGAACCCGGCAACGCGGCCCTGGCCCGGCGTACCGAGCAGGCCGGCAAGGCCATCCGCGCGGGTCATCCCAGCCTGCCCGCCCGCATGGATGACGAACGCGCGGCCAACCCCTTCCTGCGCGTGGATACCGACGGCGTCAGGCAATGGGTCGCCAACCAGGCCCCCGGCAGCGACATGGACCGGATCGGACGCTTCGCCGCGCTGCGTGCCGCCAAGGACGGGTTTCGCGCATGACATGGCGCCTGCTCCTCCCGGCGTGCGTGCTGACGCTGCTGCTGGCGGCCTGTTCCGTCCCGACGCCTCGCCCCGCCGCGCCGGCGCCGGCGCCGGTGCCCGTCACCCGCATCCCCGCACCGATGGCGGTGACAGCGCCTCCCCCCATCAGCCCCGTCGAGATATCGACGCCGCCGGACATCTGGCAGGAGCTGCGCGACAGTTTCGCCATGCACGATTGCGTGGCCCCGGCCGTACGCCGCGCCAAGCGCGAAACCCGCAACCGGCGTGGTTTCGAAAAGCACATGCAGCGGTTGCTTCCCCTGATCGACTACGTCCGCCGGGTCGCCGCCGAGCACAGTGTTGCCGGGGAATTCGTCCTGCTGCCATGGGTGGAAAGCCATTTTCGCCAAACCCCGCCGCGCCGTCATCGACCGGCCGGGATGTGGCAGATCATGCCGATCACGGCGCGTGCGCTGGACCTGGAAACCAGTCGACGCTATGACGGCCGCCTGGACACGGTGGCTTCCACCCGCGCGGTGATGGAGCTGCTTTCCGCCTACTATCGCACCTGGCACGACTGGCGGCTGGCCGACATGGCTTTCAATACCGGCGAGTACCGCCTGCGCCGCATCCTCAAGGCTCACGGCATGCCGCCTGCCACGCCGGTCATTCCGAAGCTGCCGGTAAGCCGCATTACCCGCAAACACCTGACCAAGTTGCTGGCCATCGCCTGCATCATCCGCGATCCCGACCGATTCCACGTGCAATTGCCCGTACCCGACCCGAACCGACTGCTGCAGGCCGTGCAATTGTCCGCTCCGGCGAGCCTGCACCAGGTCGCGCGCCTGTCCGGGTTGCCCTACAAGCAGTTGCGTGAACTCAATGCCGGTTATCGGCAGGCCCATGTGTCGTCCGGCACGCCCATGCAGTTGCTGTTGCCGATGACGGCTGCCACGACATTGCGCGAGGCCATGGCCGCAGGACTCCTGGAAAGCGATACGGCCGGGCTCACCGCCACCGGGCCCGACGGCGAAACCACCTACACGGTCGTTTCCGGCGATTCGCTGTGGAGCATCTCGCGCCGATTTCACGTGCAGGTGGAACAATTGCGCCAGTGGAATGGCCTGGATGGTTCCATGCTGCGCCCTGGCCAGGTCCTGCGACTGGCCCCTCCGCCTTCCGGCTGACCCCGTCGCGTCGACGCGGTAGACTTCCGTATTCGCCCGCGACCTGTCACGGGCCGGTCTGCTTCTTTCCGGAGGACACATGGGATTCTTGCATGGTAAGCGCGCCCTGATCGTGGGTATCGCCAGTCAGCGTTCGATCGCCTGGGGCATCGCCAACGCGATGCACCGTGAAGGCGCGCAACTCGCCTTCACCTATCAGAACGAACGCCTGAAGAGCCGCGTCGACGAGGCCGCGAATGCATTCGGCTCCAACATCGTGCTGCCATGCGACGTGGCCGAGGATGCGCAGATCGACAACCTGTATGCCGAACTGGGCAAGCACTGGGACGGTTTCGACATCCTGGTGCACTCGGTGGGTTTCGCCCCGCGCGAAGCCATCCAGGGCCAGTACCTGGACAACCTGACGCGCGAGAACTTCAACATCGCCCACGACATATCCAGCTACAGCCTGGCGGCCCTGGCCAAGGCGGCACGCCCGATGATGGCCAATCGCAATGGCGCCATCCTGACCCTGACCTACCTGGGCTCCGTGCGTGCCCTGAACAACTACAACGTCATGGGCCTGGCCAAGGCCAGCCTGGAAGCCAACGTGCGCTACCTGGCCCACAACCTGGGGCCGGAGGGCACGCGCGTCAACGCCATTTCCGCGGGACCGATCAAGACCCTGGCCGCGGCCGGCATTTCCAACTTCCGCAAAATGCTCGACCACGTGGAAGAAAACGCGCCGCTGCGTCGCAGCATCACCACCGAGGAAGTCGGCAACGTGGGCGCCTTCCTGTGCTCGGACCTGGCCTCGGGCATCACCGGCGAAATCACCTATGTCGATGCCGGCTACAACATCCTGGGCATGACCGGCATCTGATTCATACAACCCGGCACTGCACACCACAAACAATCGGGGCCACCGGCCCCTCCCACATGGCCTCAAGGCTTTTGTGGGAGAGGCCGGTGGCCCCGATGCTTTTCACCAGTGCCTACATGCGCTGTTTCGATATCTCGATGTCGGTGTCGCTCTTGAGCAGCTTCAACCACTCGCTGGTGGCCGTGGTCGCGTAGGCCTGACGCATCTGCGCCAGCAATGCCTGGCGCTGTGCCTGCGGGATCTTGCCCGGGTCGCCGGCATGCACGGCATTCAATGCCAGCAGCGCGAAGCTGCCATTGCCCAGTGACGCCATGCCGAAGCGCGACTGGT
>CAZBZD010000115.1:0-5980 GCA_964496295.1 uncultured Rhodanobacteraceae bacterium
GGGCCAGGGTGATGTAGCGCTTGTTCCAGTTCAGGCGCATGCCCAGCACTTCCTCGCCCTGCCACATGCCGCGCTCGACGATGCCGGTCGATTGCGTGGCGGCGGCGTCGGAGCCGGCTTCCGGGCCGGTCAGGGCGAAGCAGGGAATCTCGCGGCCGTCGGCCAGGCGCGGCAGGTAGTGCTTTTTCTGCTCGTCGGTGCCGTAGTCCAGCAGCAGCTCGGCCGGGCCCAGCGAGTTGGGCACCATCACCGTGACCGCGGCGGCGATCGAGCGGCTGGCGATGCGTGTGACCACGCGCGAATGGCCGATCTCGGAAAAGCCCAGGCCGCCGTATTCCTCGGGAATGATCATGCCGAAGAAGCGTTCGCGCTTGAGGTAGTCCCAGGTGGCTTCGGACAGGCCGCGCTGCTGCTCGATGTCCCAGTCGTTCATGCGCCGGCACAATTCGGTCACCGGGCCGTCGATGAAGGCCTGCTCGCGTTCGTCGAGCGGGCGGCACCGGAAGTCGAGCAGGTATTGCCAGTCGGGCATGCCGGAAAAGATCTGCGCGTCCCACCACACCGTGCCGGCTTCCAGCGCCACGCGCTCGGTGTCGCCGACCTTCGGCAGCACCCCGGCCATCGCCGGCATCAGCGCGCGCGCGAACAGCAGCCGCCTCAGCGGCGGCCAGCCGGTGACGAGCGCCACGATGGCGGCGATCACCAGCAGGACGACGAACGCGCCCGACACGCCGCCGGCGGCGACGGCCCAGGTGGCGAACACGATGGCCAGGCCGGTCACCCAGGCCAGCCAGCCGCGGCCGGCGAATGCCAGCGCCAGTGCCGCCACGATGGCGATGATGATGCCTGCGATCCACATGCCTCTGCCCCCGAATCGGATGTGGCGCCCATTGTGCCTGCCCGAGTTTGAAGGCCACGCAAACGCCGGCCGCCTGCGTTCGGTCCCGGTGGGGTAAGATGAACGGGATATGCAGAGGTCATTCGGCCGGTGTGGCGTCACCGGCGTCGCGCGCCGCAGGTGCGGCGCGCCGTGATGGACAATCGATGAAAGACAAAGAAGCGATCGTCGCCAACTGGCTGCCGCGCTACACCGGCACGGCACTGGGAGATTTCGGCGACTACATCCTGCTGACCAACTTCGGTCATTACGTGGAGCTTTTCGCCGCCTGGAACGGCGTCGAGGTGCGGGGCGCGGACAAGGCCATGCCCAATGCCACCGCCGACGGCATCACCATGATCAACTTCGGCATGGGCAGCCCCAACGCCGCCACGGTGATGGACCTGCTGTCGGCCGTTTCGCCCGCGGCGGCGCTGTTTCTCGGCAAGTGCGGCGGGGTCAAGAAGAAGAACAAGATCGGCGACCTGGTCCTGCCGATCGCCGCGATCCGCGGCGAAGGCACCTCCGACGACTACCTGCCGAGGAACGTGCCGGCGCTGCCCGCGTTCCAGTTGCAGCGCGGCGTGTCGACCATGATCCGCGACCTCGGCCACGACTACTGGACCGGCACCGTCTACACCACCAACCGGCGCGTGTGGGAGCACGACGAGAAGTTCAAGGACTACCTGCGCCACACCCGCTGCATGGCCGTGGACATGGAGACGGCGACGATCTTCGCCGCCGGCTTCGCCAACGGCATCCCGTCCGGGGCGCTGCTGCTGGTGTCCGACCAGCCGATGATCCCCGAGGGCGTCAAGACCGCCGACAGCGACCGCAAGGTGACGGAAACCTACGTCCAGGCGCACATCCAGGTCGGCATCGAGGCGCTGAAGCTGGTGCGTCGGCACGGGCGCAGCGTCAAGCACCTGCGCTTCGAGGAAGACCTCGAGGACGAGGACGAGGAGGCGTAGGCCGCGTTCGCGCGGGCACGGATCACGGTCGGCGGGCAGTGCCCGCCCTGCGCGGGTCAGGCGCCGAAGGCTTCCTGCCAGGCGGTCATGCCGCCTTCGACGTTGTAGACGTTCTTGAATCCGTGCGCGGCGAACTGCTCGGCCACGCCCTTGCTGGACTGGCCCTTGACGCAGATGAACGCCAGTTGCGTGTCCTCGGGCAGGGCGCTCAGGGCCTCGTAGCCTTCTTCTTCCAGCACGCGCGCCTGCGGCAGCGGCGCGACCCTGGCGCGCACCGGCGCGGGGCGCACGTCGACGAGGGTGACGTCGCCGGCTTGCAGGCGCTGCCGCAGCTCGTCCACGCTCATCGGCCTGACCTCGGTGGCGCCGGGAAACTTCAGGCTCAGGCCGGCGCCCTGCATGGTTTCCACCCAGTCGATGGTGATGCCGCGCGCGCGCTGCGCGCTGCCGGGATCGAAATGCACTTCCAGGCCGTTGGCGTGCGCGACGATGTCGTTGTCGCCGGCCTCGGCGAGGCGGAAGCTGGCGTTGTGGTCGGCGCCCACTTCCAGGTGCAGGGCCATGTCGCCGGCATCGGCCATGCCGTTGCGGATGGCCTCGGCGGCCTTGTCGGTGATGGTGATTTCCGGCGGCGTGCGGTCCGGTTCGGGCAGGCCGAACAGGGCGTGCAGTTCGCCGCTGGCGTACATCTGGCGCACGATGTCGGCGCCGCCGACCAGCTCGCCTTCCACGTACAGTTGCGGAATGGTGGGCCAGTTGCCGTAGTCCTTGATGCCCTGGCGGATTTCCGGGTCCTCGAGCACGTTGACGGTGTGGTACTCGGGCAGCAGGTCGTTCAGCGCGCCGCTGGCGGCGGCGGAAAAACCGCACATCGGCTGCTGGCGGTCGCCTTTCATGAACAGCACGACGCGGTGTTCGTTGACGATGGTGTCGATGCGTTCGCGGATGGCGGGGTCGAGGGACATGGGTGGCTCCGGAAAAGGCAAGGGTCAAACCCTTCACATGCTGGCGAGTGCGGAAATCTTCAAGGTGCACCGGGTACCGCAAGAACGGGTAGGGCGGGCACTGCCCGCCATGGAAAGGGTGCATGCATGCGGGAAATCCGGGGTCGGGCAACGGGCAGGATGGGCATTGCCCGCCGTGGAGGGCGCGGTACGCGGGGAGCCTTGGTGTCGGGCAGTGCCCGACCTACGTGGTGGCGTGCAGGATATTTCGGGCGAGCGGGGTGATCACCTCGGCCCACGACGCATATTGCCGGCCCGAGGGGTGCAGGCCGTCGTCGGCCAGCATGGCGGGGTCGTCGCCGCAGGCGCGCGACACGGGCGTGATATCGGCCCAGCCGGCCCCGGCCACCTTGGCCTCGTGGCAGGCGGCGGCGTTGAAGGCGTCCAGTTCGGCGGCGATGACGGCGCCGTCGCGGCTTTCCCCGCGGGCAAAGCGGGTCACGCCCCAGTCGGGGATCGACACCACCAGCACGCGCCCGGCATCGCCGCCGGCCAGGGCCGCGGCGCGCCCGAGCAGGACGGCGAATTCCTCGCGGTAGTTGGCCAGGTCGCGGCCGCGGTACTGGTTGTTGACGCCGACCAGCAGCGTCACCAGGTCGTAGGGGGGGTCGAACGTCGCCGCGTCCATGCCGGCGGCCAGCTCGTCGGTGGTCCAGCCGGTGACGGCGACGATCTCCGGGTCGTCGATGGCGATGCCATCTTCACGCAATTGCCGCGCCAGCGCGACGGGCCAGCGAGCCGCTTCGGGCACGCCCTCGCCAATAGTGTATGAATCTCCCAGCGCCAGAAAACGCATGTCCATGAACCCTCGAAAGTCATTGCGGTTGTAGGGCGGGCATTGCCCGCCACGGAAGCTTTCGGCAACCGTGAAGGCCATTTTTCGGGCAGTGTCCGGCCTACGCGTCTTTCATGCCAGTGCCGCGCGTGACTGTGGCGAGCCGGCCATGTGCGCCAGGGTGCGCTCGATGCGGACGAACACGTCGTTGAGCAATGCCGGCTCGGGCAGCAGGGTCAGGCGCAGGTGGCGGCTGGCCGGCACGTTGAAGCTGGAGCCGGGCGCCAGCAGCACCGACTCGTCCTCGAGCAGGCGCAGCGCGAATTCGTTGTCGTCGAACACCGGCAACGCGGCCACGCTCACCGACGGGAACGCGTACAGCGCGCCGCGCGGAGCGACGATGTCGAGGAACTCGCTGGCCGCCACGCCGCCGAGCACGGCCTGGCGCGCCCGGTGCAGGCGGCCGCCGGGCGCGGTCAGCGCGCCGATGCTGTCGATGCCCTGCAGCGCCGGCGCCACCGCCCATTGCGACGGCACGTTGGGGCACAGGCGCAGCGCCGCCAGCAGTTGCAATGCGTCGCGGTAGGCGGCGGTCGCGGCCGGGGCGCCGGACAACGTCATCCAGCCGACGCGGTAGCCGCAGGCGCGATGCACCTTGCTCAGCCCGCCGAAGCTCAGGCAGGGATGCGCCCCGGCCAGCGGCGCCAGCGGCTGGAAACGCGCGTCGTCGTAGGTGATGCCGTCGTAGATTTCGTCGCACAGCAGCAGCAGGTCGTGGCGGGCGGCGATCTCGACGATGCGTTCCAGCAGCGAGCGCGGATACACCGCGCCGGTCGGGTTGTTGGGGTTGATCAGCACGATCGCGCGCGTGCGCGGCGTCAGCAGCGACTCGATCTCGCCGGGATCGGGCAGGTGCGCATTGGCGGCCAGGCAGCGGTAGTAGCGCGGATGGCCGCCGTTGAGCAGCGTGGCTGCGCTCCACAGCGGGTAGTCCGGGCTGGGCAGCAGCACCTCGTCGCCGGGCGCGAGCAGGGCGCGCAGGCTGATGTCGATCAGCTCGCTGACGCCGTTGCCGATGAACACGCGCTCGGCGTCGACGTCGGTCACGCCGCGCGCCAGCTGCTGCGCGACCACTGCCGCGCGGGCCTGCTCCAGGCCCTGTTCCTGGCAGTAGCCGTCGCTTTTTTCCAGTTGCGCGGCGACGGCCTCGACCAGGTGCGGCGGCGCACGGAAACCGAAGCGTCCCGGGTTGCCGATGTTGAGGTGCACGATGTCGCGGCCGGCGGCTTCCAGCTCGCGCGCGCGGCGCGCCAGGGCACCGCGGATTTCGTAACGGACGTCGGCGAGGCGCGGGCTGGTCTGGAGGGTGTCCAAGCGGGTGTCCCGGGAAGGCTTTCGCGCATGCTAGCAGCCATCTGGACCCGACACACGCAGGGCGGGCACTGCCCGCCATGGGAGTTTCGCGCACGCGCAAGCCTTGTTCGGCGGGCAGTGCCCGCCCTGCGCGTCCAAATGTGGGCACACGCTGCTACCCTTCGCGCATGACCGACCGGCAGGACATCGATGCACTGCGGCACATCGGCTGGCGCGGTTCGTTGCCGGCTGCACCGGTGGCGCGCGTGGTGGTGCAGCATCGCGCCGGATACGAGGTGCATGACGGCGAGTCGGTGTTCGCGGCGCAGCCGGACGGGCACTTCCTCAAGCGCGGCCTGGATCCGTCGCTGCGTCCCGCCGTCGGCGACTTCGTCGAACTCGAACCGGGCGAGGTGCCGGAAATCACGCGCGTGCTGCCGCGGCGTTCCATCCTGACCCGCGCCGCCGCCGGCGAACGCTACGAGCGCCAGGTGATCGCCACCAACATCGACTACGTGCTGGTGCTGACCGGCCTGGACGGCGACTTCAATCCGCGCCGCATCGAGCGCTACCTGCTGCTGATCGAAGGCTCCGGCGCGCAGCCGGTGGTACTGCTGGGCAAGGCCGACCGCTGCCCCGACGTGGCGCCGCGCATGCACCAATTGCGCGAACGCCTGCCCGAGGCCACGCCGATCCACCTGCTCAACAGCAAGGATCCGCGCAGCCGGAAAATGCTGGCGCCGTACCTCGGGCCGGGCGACAGCGCGGTGCTGGTGGGGTCCTCCGGCGCCGGCAAGTCCACGCTCACCAACACCCTGCTGGGCGAGGCGCGCATGGCCACCGGCAGCGTGCGCCGGGCCGACAGCCGCGGCCGCCACACCACCACCCATCGCGCCCTGCTGACCCTGCCCACCGGCGGCTGCCTGATCGATACCCCCGGCATGCGCGAGCTCAAGCTCACCGGCGAGGAAACCCTGGACCTGTTCGCCGACATCGAGGC
>CAZBZD010000116.1:0-5973 GCA_964496295.1 uncultured Rhodanobacteraceae bacterium
GCGGCAAGGGCATGCGCATCGTGCGCGAGGAAAAGGATTTCGCCGACGCGCTGGCTTCGGCGCAGCGCGAAGCCCAGAGCGCCTTCGGCGATTCGCGCGTGATCCTGGAACGCTACGTCGAGCATCCGCGCCACATCGAGTTCCAGGTTTTCGGCGACACCCACGGCCACACCATCCACCTGAACGAGCGCGAGTGCTCCGCACAGCGCCGCTTCCAGAAGGTGCTGGAAGAAACGCCCTCGCCGTTCCTGACGCCCGAGCGCCGCAAGGCCATGGGCGAGGCCGCCGTGGCGGCGGCGAAGGCCGTCGATTACGTCGGCGCCGGCACGGTCGAGTTCATCGTCGGTGCCGACGGCGAATTCTTTTTCATGGAAATGAACACGCGCCTGCAGGTCGAACACCCGGTCACCGAGATGACGCTGGGACTGGACCTGGTCGAATGGCAACTGCGCGTGGCCGACGGCGAACCGCTGCCGCTGGCGCAGGACGCCATCCACGCGCACGGTCATGCCATCGAGGTGCGCCTGTACGCCGAGGACCCGGACCAGAACTTCCTGCCCGGGTCGGGCAAGCTGGAGGTGCTGCGCCTGCCCGGGCCGTCGCGACACGTGCGTCTGGACGGCGGCGTGGTCGAGGGCGACACGGTCACGATTTTCTACGACCCCATGATCGCCAAGCTGATCGTGCACGACGCCGATCGCGCCCAGGCGCTGGAGCGCATGCGCCAGGCGCTGGGCGAGTGCCGCATCGTCGGGCCCAAGTCCAATATCGGATTTCTCGAACGACTGGTGCACCACCCGATCGTGGTCAAGGGCGACATCGACACCGGCTATCTGGATCGCCACCTGGACGAATTCCTGACCGCTTCGGACGAACCGTTGCCGGTCACCCTGCAGGCTGCCGCCTGCGTCGCGTTGCTGCGCGATGAAGCAACGGCCGGCCTGGCCGTCGCGGCAGCCGACCCGCATTCGCCGTGGGCCGACGCGGGCGCCTGGCGCATCGGTCCGGTCGACGCGCGCCGGATCGTGCTGACCGGCGGCGACACGCGCCGGGAGATCGATGCCCGCGGCAGCGCGGGACGCTACCACCTGCACCACGAAGACTTCGATGTCGAGGTGGACGGCGCACGCATCGAAGACGGCTGGCTGGAAGCGCGCTTCGACGGCGCCGCCATGCGCCTGCGCGTGTTCGACCACGGCACGCACATGGCCGTGCACGACCCGCTGGGCCGGCGCTGCCACTTCGAACGCGCCCCGGCGCACGACTGGGACGCCAGCGAAGGCGCCGGCGGCGACCAGGTCGTCGCGCCGATGCCGGGCCGCATCGTGCTGGTCAAGGCCGGTGCCGGCGACAGCGTCGAGGAAGGCCAGGACCTCGTCATCATGGAGTCGATGAAGATGGAACTGGCCTTGAAGGCACCGCGCGCCGGCATCATCGAGAGCCTGTCGGCCAGCGAAGGCGAGTTCGTCGATGCCGACAGCGTGCTGGTGCGTTTCGCCGACGCCTGAGTTTCCCTAAAAACCGCGTAGGGCGGGCACTGCCCGCCATCGAAGGTTCGTTTGTCCATCAAGCATGTTCGGCGGGCAATGCCCACCCTACGCGCAACAGGGTGCTGCCGGACACGTATGACGCGCTGGCGATATCATGCCTGCGCGAACCGACTCGGAGCTTTCATGTCTTCCAACTTCATCCGCCTCGTCGAGGTCGGCCCGCGCGACGGCTTGCAGAACGAGCGCGCCATCGTGCCGCCGGCGACCAAGATCGAGCTGATCAACCGGCTCGGGCGCACCGGCCTGAAGACCATCGAAGCCACCAGCTTCGTCAACCCGGAGTGGATTCCGCAGATGGCCGACGCGGAACAGGTCTACCGCGGCATCGACAAGCGGCCCGGCGTCGATTACCCGGTGCTGGTGCCCAACCTCAAGGGCTACGAACGTGCGCGCGCCGTGGGCGCGGACGAGATCGCCGTGTTCACCGCCGCCAGCGAAGCGTTCAACCGCAAGAACATCAACGCCTCGATCGACGAATCCATCGAGCGTTTCGAGCCGGTGCTGGAACGCGCCAGGGCCGACGGCGTGCGCGTGCGCGGCTACATTTCCACGGTGCTCGGCTGCCCCTACCAGGGCGAGGTGCCGGTGCGCGACGTGGTGCACGTGGCAAAGCGCCTGCACGACCTCGGCTGCCGCGAAATTTCACTTGGCGACACCATCGGCGTGGGCACGCCGGCCAAGGCCCGCGCCATGCTCGAAGCGGTCGCCGCCGAGGTGCCGATGCAGGCGCTGGCGGTGCACTTCCACAACACCTACGGCCAGGCGCTGGCCAACATCCTGGCCTGCATCGAGGCCGGCGTGCGCGTGGTCGACAGCTCGGTGTCGGGCGCCGGCGGCTGCCCGTACGCGCGCGGCGCCACCGGCAACGTGGCCAGCGAGGACGTGGTGTACATGCTGCACGGCATGGGCCTGGACACCGGCATCGACCTGGACAGGCTGATCGACGTCGGCATCTGGCTGTCGGGCGTGCTGAGCCACGCCACGTCGAGTTTCGTGGCGCGCGCCACCGTGGCGGGCTGAACCGGAGGCCCGCGCCGGGGAGCCTCCGCCACGGGATCAGCCCGGTTTGCGCCGCCGCGTGGTCTTGCGCAACGGCCTGACGCCGGGCTTCCGGTCGCCGTCGCCATCATCGTGACGGATCGAATGCGGACGCACTTTGCCGTAGCTGCCGCGGTAGATCTTGCCGCGTCGGGTTTTCCTGTCGCCTTTTCCCATGCTGCCCTCCACTTGTCACGGAGCCCGGACACGGACCGGGTCCGGGCCCATGGTAGCAGCGCACGGGCTGCCCGCCAGCGGGTCAGGCGCGGTGACGTCCGCCGTACCCGGCCGTGGCGTCGGGACAGGCTTCGGGCTCGATCTGCACGGTCGCGTGGTCGATGGCGTAGCGCTCGCTGAGCACCCGCTTGATGGCGCGCATGACCTCCTGGCCGTCGGCGTCCACGCGCAGGCCGGCGTGCAGCGTGGCCATGCGCGAGCCGGATGCCAGTTGCCACACGTGCAGGTGATGCACGTCGCAGATGTCCGCGTGCGCCGAACGCAGCACCCCCAGCATCTCCCCGGTTTCCAGCCCCTCCGGCACGCCTTCGAGCAGGATGTGCCCGGACCGGCGCAGCAGCGACCAGGCACTGCGCAGGATCAGCAGCGACACCAGCAGCGACAGCACCGGGTCGGCGCGCAACCAGCCCAGCGTGCCGATCAGGACGGCCGCCAGCACGGCGCCGAGCGAGCCGAGCAGGTCGCCCAGCACGTGCAGGCTGGCGCCGCCCATGTTGACGTCGTCCGGGTCGTGCCGGTGCAGCAGGCTCAGCACCACGGCATTGATGGCAAGGCCGGCCAGCGCCACCCACAGCATCATGCCGGAAAGGATCGGCGCGGGATGCAGCAGGCGTCCGATCGCCTCGACCATGATGAAAACGACCAGCGCCACCTGGAACCATGCGCTGACGAATCCCGACAGCACCTCGATGCGCGCGTAGCCGTAGCTGCGCCGGGCATCGGCAGGCTTGCGCGCCATCCACGCCGCGACCACCGCCATCAGCAGGGCCATCGCGTCCACCAGCATGTGCGCGGCATCGGTCAGCAGCGCCAGCGACCCCGACCACCAGCCGCCGAACGCTTCCAGCAGCAGCATGGCGAAAGTCAGCCCGAACGCGATCAGCAGGCGCCGCTCGCGCGCGTCGCCGCGGGTGTCCGCGACGCCGTCGCGGGAATGATGGGGCGAATGGACGTTGTGCATGGACGATGCCTGCCCGGCCGGACCAGCCGCCGGCATGCTAGCCAGCCGGCATGCCGTTACACAATTTCACGCCGCCCTGGCGTGTCCGCAGGCCTGCCGCGCCCGCGAAAAACGCAGGTTGACCAGGTGCGCGCAGGCCACCAGCGTGCCGCCAAGGGTGACCATGGCCGCATGAACCACCAGCGCCCGGTCGACGTCGATGCACACGCCGATCACCAGCAGCAGCAGGCCCGGCAGGGCCAGCAGCAGCGGCAGGCGCTGGTGGTGGCGGCGATACCCCACCACCAGGGCCACGCCGGCCAGGCTGGCGGCGCACAGCACGAAAACGCGTTCGAAGGTATGCCCGGCCAGGAAACCCAGCCCGATCAGCGGCAACAGGGCCAGCACGAACGGCAGGGCCGCGCAGTGGACCGCGCACAGGAACGACGCCGTCGCGCCGACGCGATCGGCAATGTGCCACCAGTGGTTGGAACGGGTCGTGCCTGGCATGGGTCCGTTTTCGGCATCCGCAGCGGCTGCTGCCTGTCGTTATAGTATAACATTCCAATGGCAAAGGCACGCCTTGCCGGCGCTGGCGCGGGGGTGCTGGGAGCCGGCCGCGGAAAGCGGGTGCGGCGCGTCAATGACTGCTGCAGCGCCGGCACACCCCGTGCACTTCCAGGGTCTGCGCGCGCGGCTTGAAACCCAGTTGCCGGGCCTGCGCCTCGATCAGCTCGGCCACCTGCTCGTCGCATACCTCCACGGCAGTCTCGCAGACATCGCAGATCAGGAACGGCACCTGGTGCGTCTCGGCCGGATGCGGGCAGTACACGAAGGCGTTGATGGATTCCAGCTTGTGGATGAAACCCTGCTCGAGCAGGAAGTCCAGCGCGCGGTAGACCGTCGGCGGCGCCGCATTGCCGTGCGTGTCGCGCAACCGGTCGAGCAGGTCGTAGGCCTTGACCGGCTTGCGCGCGCTCGCCACCAGGCCAAGCACCTCGCGCCGCAGCGGCGTCAGGCGCAGGCCGCGTTCGCGGCAGGCCTGTTTCACGGCACGCACGAAGCTCGCGGCATCGTGGCGGTGATGGTGCGGTTCGGCAATGGGCGTCTGCTTGTCCATGCCTGCAAAGATGCGGCCTCGCCGACGGCAATGCAAGCCGCCGGGGCCTTCAGGCCGGCGCCTTGCCGCGTTCGCGCAAGGTCTGCGCGACCTTGTCGCGCAGGTACACCGGCAGCACCTGCTCCGGTTCCAGGGTATCGCCCGCGGCAAACCGCGGCATTGCCAGGCGGGCCACGTGGCGGGCCTGCGGATAACGCTCCGCCTCGGCCCGGCGCGGCGGCGAGGGCAGCTTGTCGCGCAGCACCGGCTCGTACCCGCCCCAGCCGGTACCGACCACGTTCCATGCCTGCGCCCGCGGCAGCACCAGGTCGTCGGCCCTGCACACGCGCTCCTCGTCCAGCGCCACGGCCAGCCCGTCATCGCCGCGGCGGAAACAGCCGGCGTAGATTTCGCCCATGCGCGCGTCGATCACCGCCAGCGTGGCGGCATCGTCGGCCGGCGCTTCCATCGCCAGTGCCGCCAGCGACGACACCGTCACCACCGGGATGTCCAGCGCGAATGCCAGCCCCTGCGCCACCGACACGGCCAGGCGCACGCCGGTGAAGGCACCGGGGCCACGGCCCACGGCGATGCCGTCGATCTGCGAGCGCACCAGGCCGGCCTCGGCCAGCAGGGCCTCGGCCATGGGCAACACGCGCTCGGCATGGCGCCTGGGCGCAAGCTCGCTGGCATCGATCAAGGCATCGCCCTGCAACAGGGCGACGGAACAGGCTTCGGTGGCGGTGTCGAGGGCGAGGAGGTTCATTGTGGCATTGTCGCACCAAAGCGGGAGTCGGGAGTCGGGAGTCGGGAGTCGGGAGTCGGGAGTCGGGACCGGGGACCGGGGACCGGGGACCGGGGAAAGCGTAACTCTCCGCGCAGGGCGGGCACTGCCCGCCGAATGGGCCTGCGCTTGAATGGAGCATCCATGGCGGGCAGTGCCCGCCCTGCGCGAGATGCGGATTTTCGGCGAGGCGAATCATGCGTCGCCTTCGAAAAAGGTTTGCACGTCGGCCAGGCCGTGGGTGCGCGGCATGGCGGGCAGGCTGGCCAGGAACAGGCGGCCGTAGCCCTTGCCGGTCAGGCGCGGATCGCACAGCACCAGCACG
>CAZBZD010000117.1:0-5949 GCA_964496295.1 uncultured Rhodanobacteraceae bacterium
TCGTGGGCCTGATGAACACCCAGTTCGCGGTGCAGGGCGACAACATCTTCATCCTCGAGGTGAACCCGCGTGCCTCGCGCACGGTGCCGTTCGTGTCCAAGGCCACCGGCCAGCCGCTGGCCAGCATCGCCGCGCGCTGCATGGCCGGGCGTTCGCTGGCCGACCAGGGCACCACGTGCGAGGTCGTGCCGCATTACTGGTCGGTCAAGGAAGCCATCTTCCCGTTCCTGAAGTTCCGCAACGTCGACCCCATCCTCGGCCCGGAAATGCGCTCGACCGGCGAGGTCATGGGCGTGGGCCGGAACTTCGGCGCCGCGTTCGCGCGCGGCCACGAGGCGGCCTCGATCAAGGCGCCGCCGGCGGGCAAGATCTTCGTGTCGGTGCGCGATGCCGACAAGGAGCGCCTGGTGCCGATCGCCGAGGATGCGATCCGCCGCGGCTACAGCCTGGTCGGCACCGGCGGCACGGCGGCCTTTCTCAACGAACGCGGCGTGACCTGCGCGCGCATCAACAAGGTGCTGGAGGGCCGGCCGCACATCGTGGACCTGATCAAGAACGGCGAAATCGTCTACATCGTCAACACCACGGAAGGGCGGCAGGCCATCGCCGACTCGTTTTCCATCCGCCGCGAGGCCCTGCTGCAGCGCGTGACCTACTCGACCACGATCGCCGGCGCCAGGGCCCTGCTGCATTCGCTGGATTTCCGCGACGGGGGCGAAGTCAACAGCCTTCAGGACCTGCACCGCAAGCTGACCGGGGCCTCGCCGGAGGGCTGACCGGACCCTTGCTTTGTGGCTCCCGCCGCCCCATGCTTGGAGTGGACAGCGCGCAGGGAAAAGCGCCTTCCCGGTGGCCAGCCGGGATGGTTTCGGTTCCCACGGATCCATCATGCCAGTCTTGCCTGCTCGCCGGGCAAGGGCTGGCTTTTTGGCTGATGCAGCCACGATCGGCGCCCGTGCCGTTCGGTTCAATCAAGTTTCAGGAGTGCACATCATGAACCGTGCCCCCATCACCAAACTGGGTGCAGAGCGTTTGCGCAGCGAGTTGGAACGACTGAAGTTCCAGGAGCGTCCACGCATCGTCGAGGCCATTGCCGAGGCGCGCGCGCACGGTGACCTCAAGGAAAATGCCGAGTACCACGCGGCACGCGAACAGCAGAGCTTCGTCGAGGGCCGCATCAAGGAACTGGAGGCCGAGCTTTCCACGGCGCAGGTCATCGACCCGTCGACCCTCAACGCCGGCGACAAGGTGGTCTTCGGCGCCACCGTGGAGCTGGAGGAAGTGGCGTCGGGCAAGGTGGTGACCTACCAGATCGTGGGCGACCTCGAAGCCGACATCAAGCAGAACCTGATCGCCGTTTCCTCGCCCATCGCGCGGGCCCTGATCGGGCGCAGCGCGGGCGACAGCTTCGAGTTCGAGGCGCCGAACGGGCGCAAGGAATACGAAATCGTCGAGGTGAGCTACAGGTAGATGCTTGCCTTCCGGAACCTGGCCCTGAGACGTGGCGGACGGCTGCTGCTGTCCGCCGTCGACGTGGTGCTGCACGCCGGCTGGAAGGTCGGCGTGGTGGGGCGCAACGGTTGCGGCAAGTCCAGCCTGCTGGCGACCGTGCGCGGGGAACTGGACACCGATGCCGGCAGCGTTGCGCTGCCGGCCGACGTGCGCATGGCCTCGGTGGCCCAGGAAACCCCGGCCCTGCCGGATGCCGCCATCGATTACGTGCTGGGAGGCGATGCCGAAGTCGCCGCCGCGCTGGACGCCGAAGCGCGTGCGCAGGCGGCCGGGGACCATGCCGCCGTCGCCGCGGCCCACCTGCGCATCGAGGAACTGGGCGGCTACGACGCCCGCGCGCGCGCCGGGCGCCTGTTGCACGGGCTGGGCTTCAGGCCCGACACGCACGACACGCCCGTGGCCGAATTCTCCGGCGGCTGGCGCGTGCGCCTGAACCTGGCGCGCGCGCTGATGGCGCCCTCGGAACTGCTGCTGCTGGACGAGCCCACCAACCACCTCGATCTCGACGCCGTGCTGTGGCTGGAGCACTGGCTGAAGCGCTATCCGGGCATGCTGCTGGTGATTTCGCACGATCGCGAATTCCTCGACGGCGTGACCACCCACACCCTGCACCTGGAGCAGGGCGGGGCGCGGCTCTACAACGGCAACTACAGCGACTTCGAGCGCCAGCGTTCCGAACAGTTGCGCCAGCAGCAACTGGCGCACGAGCGCGAGCAGGCCGAGCGCGCGCACCTGGAATCGTTCATCCGCCGCTTCCGCGCCAAGGCGACCAAGGCGCGCCAGGCGCAGTCGCGCCTCAAGCGACTGGAGAAGATGGCCGGCACCGAGGCCGTGCGCGTCGAGCGGCCGTTCCATTTCAGCTTTCCTGCACCCGGGCGCCTGCCCGAGTCGATGCTGAAGCTGGAGCACGTCGACGCCGGCTATCCCGCAGCCGATGCGGATTCGCGGCTGGTGCTGGGCGATGTCACGCTCGACCTGCAGGCCGGCGACCGCATCGGCCTGCTCGGTCCCAACGGCGCCGGCAAGTCCACGCTGGTCAAGTCGCTGGTCGGCGAGTTGCCGCTGCTGGCTGGCGAGCGCAGCGTGCACAAGGACCTCGGCATCGGCTATTTCGCCCAGCACACGGTCGAGAACCTGCGCGCGGGGGAAAGCCCGCTCGACCACCTGGCGCGGTTGGCCCCGGATGCCGGCACCCAGGAGCTGCGCGACTGGCTGGGGCGCTGGAATTTCGTCGGCGACCGCGCCAAGGAGCCCGTGGACGGGTTTTCCGGCGGCGAACGCGCGCGCCTGGCACTGTCCCTGATCGCCTGGAAACAGCCCGGCCTGCTGCTGCTGGACGAACCCACCAACCATCTCGACATGGACATGCGCGAAGCCCTGGCCGACGCGCTCAACGACTATCCGGGCGCCCTGGTGCTGGTGTCGCACGACCGCCACTTGCTGGGGCTGGTCTGCGACGATTTCTGGCGCGTGGCCGACGGCGAAGTCGTGCATTTCGAGGGCGACCTGGACGACTACGCGCGCTGGTTGCGCGGCCGCCAGCAGGCGGACCGGTCCGGACCGGTCCGGGACAAGCCGGCCGCCCGTCCCGACGCGCGCGAACGCCGCCGCGCCGCCGCGCAGGAGCGTGAGCGCCAGCGGGAACTGCGCAAGCAACTGGACCGGCTGGAATCGGACATCGCCGGCATCGACCGGCGCCTGGCCGACATCGGGCGGCAACTGGCCGACCCCGGCATCTACGAAGGGCCGACGGCCGTGCTGGCGGACCTGGGCCGCGAACAGGGCCGCTTGCGCCAGCAGAAGGACCGGCTGGAAAACGCGTGGCTCGAGCTTTCGGAAACGCTGGAACGCCGGATCGCATGACCGTCCTGCATGCCTTGCTGCCCCCGCTTGCCGGCTTCGAAACCCTGCCGGGCCTGGCGCGCCGGCTGCGCCGCGGCGACCGCCTGGCCGACGGCGCGCGGCACGAGCTCGCGGTGTCCGACTGTTTCCGCTGGCCGGGCCGGGAGCTGCCGGTGGCTGCGTTGACGCGCGAACACGCCGCCGGCGATGCCGGCGATGCCGTCTGGCTGTGCGCCGACCTTGCCCACGTGCAGCCGGACATGACCGGCGCGCGCATGCTGGCCTGCGGCAACCTGGATCTGGGCCGGGAAGAAGCCGGGGAGCTGGCCGGGCCGTTGCGCCCCCTGTTCGGCGACAGCGGCCTGCGCCTGGAAATCACGTCGCCGTCGCGCTGGCACCTGCGCCTGCCGCCCGGCGCGCCGGTGCCGGCATTCGATGCTCCGGGCGACGTGCTCGGCGACGACCTGATCCGGCACCTGCCCGAGGGCGACGACGCCCGCCGCTGGCGCCGGCTGTTCAACGAGGCGCAGGTCCTGCTGCACCAGCACCCGCTCAACCAGCGTCGCCGGCAGGAAGGCAGGATGCCGGCCGACAGCCTCTGGTTGTGGGGGGGCGGGACCCTGCCGGCCCACGTCCGAAGCGACCTGCGCAACGTGCATGCCGACGATCCGCTGCCCGTCGCGCTGGCCGGGCAGGCGGGCATCGGCGTGCAGCCGGTGGCCGCCTTCGATGCCGGCCGGCGGCTGGCGTCGGACACCCTGCTGGACCTCGGCCGGGCCGGCTCGCCGCAGGCCTGCGCGGACATGCTTTTCGACATGCTGCAACACCGGCGTGCGGACGTTCTCGTGCTGCATTTCGCCGGCGGCGAGCGCTGGCGGGTCACGCGCGGACAACGCTGGCGCTTCTGGCGACGCGGCGCATGATCGGCCAGCGCCTGCAGCGTCGGCCCGTGCCGGACGACCACGGCGACATGGCGTGGCCGGCGCATGTTCCGCCGGTCCTGCAGCGCATCTATGCAGCCCGCGGCATTCGTGATCCCGGGGACATCGACCACCGGCTCGCCCGCCTGGACCCGCTGCGGCAACTGGGCGGGCTGGAGCGCGCCACGACACGCCTGCAGCAGGCCATGGATGCCGGCCAGCGCGTGCTGGTGGTCGGCGACTACGACTGCGACGGCGCCACCGGCACCGCCGTGGCCGTGCGCGGCCTGCGCCTGCTCGGCATGCGCCACGTGGACTTCGTGGTGCCGCACCGCATGCGCCACGGCTACGGCCTCGGCCCGGCGCTGGTGGCCTCGCTGGAGGTTTCGCCGGACCTGATCGTGACCGTGGACAACGGCATCGCCAGTGTCGAGGGCGTGGCCGCCGCCCGCGCACGCGGCATCGACGTCATCGTCACCGACCACCACCTGCCGGGCCGGGAACTGCCGCAAGCCACCGCCATCGTCAATCCCAACCTGGGCGGCGACGAGGTTCCCGGCAAGGCGCTGGCCGGGGTAGGGGTGATGTTCTACCTGCTGCTGGCCCTGCGCGCGCGCCTGCGCGGGGCCGGCCGCTTCGATGCGCGAACCCAGCCGGATCTTTGCGCCCTGCTGGACCTGGTGGCATTGGGCACGGTGGCCGACCTGGTGCCGCTGGACTACAACAACCGCATCCTGGTCGAGGCCGGCCTGCGCCGCATCCGTGCGGGCAAGGCGTCGCCCGGCGTCGCCGCGCTGATCCAGGCCGGCAACCGTGCCGCGTCCACGCTGACCACGGCCGACATCGGCTTCGGGCTGGCGCCGCGCCTGAACGCCGCCGGCCGCCTGGAAGACATGACCCAGGGCATCGCCTGCCTGCTCAGCGACGATGCCGACGAGGCCCTGGCCATGGCCACGCGCCTGTCGGCCATCAACGCCGAGCGCCGCCGGTTGCAGGCCGGCATGGTGGCCGAGGCCGGAGATCTGGCCGGCCGCGTCGGCGAAGTCGATGCACTGGGCGTGTGCCTGTACGAACCGCACTGGCACGCCGGCGTGGTCGGCCTGGTGGCGTCGAAGATCAAGGACCGCCTGTACCGCCCGGTGGTCGCGTTCGCGCCGGCGGGCGAGGGCGGCAGCGGCCTGTTGCGGGGCTCGGCGCGCTCGATTCCGGGCTTCCATGTCCGCGACGCCCTGGCCGACGTGCATGCGCGTCATCCGGGACTGGTCGAACGCTTCGGCGGGCACGCCATGGCCGCCGGCCTGAGCCTGGCCGCCGAGCGTTTCGACGATTTCGCCCGCGCCTTCGATGCCGTGGCACGCGAACGCCTCGGTTCGCGCGCCCTGCAACCGGTGCTGTGGAGCGACGGCGAGCTGGCTCCCGGCGAATGCTGCCTCGAACTGGCGCAGATCCTGCGCCGGGCCGGCCCCTGGGGCCAGGGCTTCGAGGCGCCGCTGTTCGACAACGTGTTCGAATGCGTCGACGTGCGCCCCATGGGCGTCGGCCACCGCCGCCTCAAGTTGCGCGATCCGCGCGGCGGCGCGGTGCTGGACGCAGTGATGTTCCAGGTGCCCGACGACATGGACTTCCCGCCCCTGCTGCGCGCCGGCTACGAACTGGCCGTCAACGACTGGCAGGG
>CAZBZD010000118.1:0-5932 GCA_964496295.1 uncultured Rhodanobacteraceae bacterium
CGGAGGAATACGACGTCGACGCCGGGCGCCAGGTGGGCAACTTCCCGCAGGCGTTTTCGCACATCGCCCTGGTCAACGCCGCCTACAACCTCGGCGAGGCCCTGTGGCCCGACAAGCACCGGCGCGTCGGTCGCCACCGTCACCAATAAGAAGCGCCGGAAAACCCCGCAGGGGGCGGCTCAGTACCACCCCAGCAGCGACACCCCGACGCCCACGTAGGTTGCCTCGTGGTTGTAGTCGATCAGGCTCTCGCCGTAGCCGTGGAACAGCTGCACGTAGCCACGCAGCTTGGCGTGGATGGGGAAGGCCCAGGTGAGGCGCATCGCGCCGTGCGAGCGCTCGCCGCTGCGCAATGAATGGCGCAGCATCAGGCTGAATTCGTTGCCGCCGGTTTCGTGCACGATCTGCACTTCGCCGCGGCCCATGTAGTCCTCGATGTCCGGGTTGTCGTCCTTGCGGCGCGGCTCGTGGATGCGGACCCAGGGGCGGAACATGACCGTCCAGCCCGGGCGCTCGAAGCCGATGTTGGCGATGATGCGGTTCCAGCTCCGCGACAGCGGGTCGCTGCGGCCGTTGGACTGGTGGTTGATGCCGATGCCGAGCAGGCGCCCGTTCCAGCCGAGGACGTCGTAGTCGGTATTGAATACCAGCATGGCCTCGGGCTCGTAGTTGGTTTCGCGGAACGGGCGCGAGATGTCGCTGTTGTAGATCTGCCAGTGCGAGGTCTGCGTGTAGCCGAACCACAGGTCGCCCGTGTGGCCGAACACGCCCTGCCAGAGCTTGGTCTTGAAGCTGATCTGGAACATGGCCTCGATCTGGTCGAGCTGCTGCGAATAGTTGGCGGTATGCCCGGGCGACGGCGTATGCGGCGTGTCGTTGACGTCGGTGGTGTAGAACACCGGCAGCAGGTACACGGGCTTGTAGCCGCGCACGTTGTAGGTGCCCAGCTTGCTGTCCGGCGACAGTTCCCAGCGGCTGTCCAGCAACGAGCGGGGCGAAGCCTGCGCGACGTCGACCTGCGCGCCGGCGTTGGCCGTGCCCGAGCGTGCCCAGGCCGGCTTGTCGTGGTTGAAGATGCTGTGCTTGGCGGCTGGCGACGTTGCCGGCGGGGTGTGGATGGGAGGCCGGTTGAGCGGCGAGGCGTGCACCATCGTGTCGGCGGGCGCGGGCGTGTCGGAGGGGGACGTGCGTCCCAGGGCCTTGTCGTAGCAGGCCAGGCGCAGGGCATCGGAGGTGATGCTGACGCAGGCTTCGGGGTTGGGTGGTGTCTCCTGTGCGCCCGCGCTCGCGGCCCATGAGGCCGTCGCCAGGACGGTGACGATCGCCCAGTGTTTCATGCTCGTGTTTCCGGATGTGGCAGGGCGGGCACGCGGCCCGCCCTGGAAGGGATGTTCCGATGACGGCGACCCGGCGGGTCGCGGGCGTCATGATATGACACGCGGCTCAGGGCTGTTTCACCCATCGTGCGTATTCGGATTTGGAAACCGATCCGCTGCGGTTGCCGTCGGCGTACTGGAAGTCGTTGGCAAGCGGCGGATAGGATGCGGCCTCGCTCGGATCGACCGCGCCGTTGCCGTTGACGTCGAGGCTGGCGAAGGCCGGCGCCGGCGCCACCTGGCGGCTCGTCGGCTGGTGCGACCTGACCGTGACGATGGTGCCGTTGCCGGTCTGGAAGGTCGTGCTGCCGTTGACGTCGGCGGGAACGGGGGACGTGCCGGACGCGGCCGGCACCGTCTGCGCTTGCGCCATGGCCGCCTGGGCGCACAGCAGGGCAGTGACGGCGAGGGCCAGCACCGGGGTGCGTGATTGCAACGACATGGTCTGCTCCGGGTGTCGAAAGACGCCCCTAGCATCCCACCACTGGCGCGCGCGTGGCTTAGGTTATTCTGAACGGACGGGCGCGCCGATGCCGTGCCCTGATTCCGGACGGGACAACGCTGCATGAACGAACCCTGTGTCGAACTGGGTCCCGGGCAGGCGCGCCTTTTGCATCTGGCCGCGCAGGGGCTCCTGCACAAGCCGCGCCGGCGGGCCCGGCGGGACGACCTCGTGCAGGCCGTCGCGCGCATGCAGATGCTGCAGATCGACACCATCCACGTGGTCGCGCGCAGTCCGTACCTGGTGCTGTTTTCGCGCCTGGGCGACTATCCCGCGCAGTGGCTGGACGAGCTGCTGGAAGCCGGCCGCATCGCCGAGTGCTGGGCCCACGAGGCCTGCTTCGTGCCGGCCGTGGACTATCCCCTGCACCGCGCGGCACGTGCCTTGCGCGACAACCACTGGGCCATGCGCCACGCCCGCCGCGTGCATGCCGAACATGCCGGCGACATGCAGCGCCTGCTGGAATTGGTGCGCGAGCAGGGCCCGGTGCAGTCGTCCGATTTCACGCGCGCATCCGGAAAAAGCGGCGCGTGGTGGGGCTGGAAACCCGAAAAGCGCTGGCTGGAAGCGTGGTTCGCCCTGGGCGAGCTGATGGTGGCCCGGCGCGAGCATTTCCGGCGCGTGTACGACCTGGCCGAAAGGATCACGGCCAACCACGAACCCGGCCCGGTGCCGATCGATGCCGCGGATGCGCGGCGGCGGATGCTGGCGCGCGCGGTACGGGCACTGGGCGTGGCGCCGACGCGCTGGGTGGGCGACTATTTCCGGCTCGGCCGGGCGACGCGGCCGGAGATGCGGGAGTTGTGCGCAAGCGGCGAGATCCTGCCGGTCAGCGTGCGCGGCTGGGACGAGCCGGCATGGGTGCACCGGTCGCACGCGGAGCTGGCCCGGCGCGCGGCGGCGGGACGGCTGCGCGCCACCCGGACCGCCGTGTTGTCGCCGTTCGACCCGGTGGTCTGGGATCGTGCCCGGCTGCGCGGCATGTTCGGTTTCGACTATGTCCTGGAATGCTACCTGCCGGCCGAACGCCGCCGCCACGGCTACTTCGTGCTGCCGCTGCTGCACGCGGGGCATCTGGCCGGGCGCATGGATGCCAAGGCGCACCGCCGCGAGGGCGTGTTCGAAGTCAGGTCGATCCGGCTCGAACCGGGCACGCTCGCGTCACCCGGGCTGGTGCAGGCACTGGCCCGGGCCATCGACGAATGCGCGCGGTGGCATCGCACGCCGGTGGTGGAAGTGGGCGCCGGGACACGCGGCCTGCTGCGGCCGCTGCGTGCGGAGCTGCGCAGGCTGGCCGATTGACCGGCGCGTCGCGCGCCCCGGGCGGGGTAAGGAATTACCGGCTGCTGGAGGCTTCGGCGGGTTGCGCCGGTTCGCACGACTTGCCGTGCAGCGCCTGCTTCAGCAACTTGGCCAGCGACACGCAGCGGGCCGCCAGCGTGGAGCGCTTGGCGGGGTCCTGCGATTCTTCGAGCAGGGTGTCGCGCATTTCCCGGTAATGCTCGTCGATGGTGTCCGGCGCGTAGATGCCGGCCGCGCGATGGCATCCCTTGTAGCTGGCCAGATAGTCGTCGCAGGCGGGGATGCCGGTCTTTTCCGGGAGCTTCTTCGCCGTGCTCTCCGCGGCGGGAGCCGGCGCTTGCGCGGGCTGGGGAGCGCTCGTGCCGGCCCGGGTTGTTTCGGCGGGCGCGGGCGTTGTCGGCCTGGTGGTGTCCTGCTGCGCGCAGCCGGCGGCGAGCAGGGCGGCCGGCAGGGCCAGCACGAGCAGATGACGGGCGTGTCGGTTCATGCGTTTTCCCCAGTTGCGTGATGAGAACCCGCCCAAGGGTAGCCGGGTATCCCGTTTAGGCAAGCTGAATCGCGCGATCCGGCGGCTCAGCATCCGTTCATGCACGACGCGCAAGCGGCGGGCGAAGGCTTGCCCGGGCCGGGCGGGAGTGACATGCTGGCTCCGGACATGTGTTCCACGGGAGGTGCCATGTCGCGTTTCGCGGATTTTCGCCAGTTCTATCCGTTCTACCTGTCCGAGCACACCAACCGGACTTGCCGGCGCCTTCATTTCATCGGCAGTTGCGGCGTGCTGGTCGTGATCCTGGCCGTCGTTCTCGGCGCTTCGCCGTGGTGGCTGCTGCTGGCCCCGGCGGTGGGCTACGGGTTTGCCTGGGTCGGGCATTTCGGTTTCGAAAAGAATCGCCCGGCCACGTTCCGCTATCCGCTGTACAGCCTGATGGGGGACTGGGTGATGTTCTGGGAAATACTCAGCGGACAGCGCCGGTTCTGAATGACGGGGCGCCCCCGCCCGGCGGACTGCTAAGCTGTCGCCCCTTGCGCAACGGCACCGGCACGGGCGAAGCATGTCGAGCAATCATCGGGAACGTTTTCAGGGCATCGACCGGCTGTACGGCACGGGCAGCGTGGCCCGCCTGGCCGGGCGGCACGTGTGCGTGGTCGGCATCGGCGGGGTCGGCTCGTGGGCGGTCGAGGCGCTGGCGCGCAGCGGCGTGGGCCGGCTCACGCTGATCGACGCCGACGAGGTGTGCGTGTCCAACACCAACCGTCAGCTGCCCGCGCTCGACGGCGCCTACGGCAAGGCCAAGGTGCGGCTGATGGCCGAACGCGCGCGCGCGATCAATCCGGACGTGCAAGTCGATGCCGTCGAACGTTTCCTGACGCCGTCCACGCTGGACGACTTGCTGGATCGCGGCCACGACCTGGTGCTGGACGCCTGCGACGCGTTCCGCGTCAAGGTGGAAATGGCCGCCTGGTGCCGGCGCCGCAAGCTGCCGCTGGTGGTGGTCGGTTCGGCCGGCGGGCGTACCGACGCGACGCGGATCCGCGTGCGCGACCTCTCGCGCACCGAGCACGACGCCATGCTCGGCCTGATGCGCAAGAAACTGCGCCAGGATTTCCGTTTTCCGCGCAACGCCAGGCGCTACTTCGGCATTCCCGCCGTGTATTCCCTGCAGAACGTGCAGTATCCGCAGGCCGACGGCAGCGTCTGCGGCACGCGGCCGGAAGCAGGCGAGGCGCTGAAGCTCGACTGCGGCGGGGGCCTGGGCGCGGCGACGCATGTCACGGCCGCCTTCGCCTTCGCCGCGGTCGGCAAGGTCCTGGACATCCTGCTGCAGGCGGACGCCCCCTTGCGGTAGGAGCCGGCCTTGATGCGTACGGCTAATGCCCGGGCACGCCGCTGTTGCTGCCGAACGGCGGCCTGGACAGCCACACGACCGGGATCAGCAGCACGAACAGGACGGCGCAGCCGAGGAACACGTCGTTGACGGCCAGCGTCATGCTCTCGCGGCTGACGATGCGCTCGACCATGGCCCAGGCGTGCCTGGCGTCCAGCCCCAGCCGGTGCAGCTTGTCCACGTAGCGCGTGGCGGCCTGGCTGGCCGGCGCGACGTGTTCGGCGAGGGTGGCGTGGTGGTAGTCGATGCGGTGCTGCCACAGGGTCACCGTGAGCGCGGTGGAGATGCTCGAGGCGATGGTGCGGCAGAAGTTGGCCAGGCCCGAGGCGTTGGCGACCTGGTCGGCCCCGAGTCCGGACAGGATCACCTGGTTGAGCGGAATGAAGAAACACGGGATCGCGATGCCCATCACCAGCCGCGGCACCGCCAGGCTGGCGAACGAGGCATGGCTGGTGAACGTGGAGAACCAGTAGCTGGTCAGGGCGAACATCACGAACGAGAACGTGACCACCATGCGCAGTTCGAGCCGGTCGATGTTGCGCCCGATGACCGGCGACAGCACGAAGGCCAGGATGCCCACCGGCGCCGTGGCCAGGCCCGCCCAGGTGGCGGTGTAGCCGAGGTCCAGCTGCAGCCACAGCGGAAACACCACGTTGATGCCGAAGAACGCCATCATGCCCAGCGACAAGGCCAGCACGCCGGCGCTGAAGTTGCGGTGGCGGAACAGCGACAGGTCGACGACGGGATGCTTGTCGGTGAGCTCCCAGGCGATCAGGAAAGTCAGGCTGACCACGGCGACGATGCCCAGCGCCAGGATCAGCGGCGAGGCGAACCAGTCCTTGTCGTTGCCGTTGTCGAGCATGAAC
>CAZBZD010000119.1:0-5858 GCA_964496295.1 uncultured Rhodanobacteraceae bacterium
TCGTTCGGCATCTATTTCCCGAAGTTCGTCGGCACCATCTACGAGGTGCATTCGGCGCCCTTGTCGTACATCGAGGTGGTCGCGGGCTACGTGGGCGCGGCGGCGACCAAGGCGATCCTGGTCGGCGTGATCATCCTGCTCACCGCGCGCATCTTCGTGGACTACTCCATCGCGCACCCGGCGGTGATGGTCGCGTTCCTGCTGCTGACCACGGTGAGCTTCAGCCTGTTCGGCTTCATCATCGGCATCTGGGCCGACAACTTCGAGAAATTGCAGGTGGTGCCGCTGATGGTGATCACGCCGCTGACCTTCCTCGGCGGCAGCTTCTACTCCATCGACATGCTGCCGCCGCTGTGGCAGAAGGTTTCGCTGTTCAACCCGGTGGTGTACCTGGTGTCGGGATTCCGCTGGAGCTTCTACGGCCTGGCCGACGTCGGCGTGGGCATCAGCGTGGCCGCGACCACCGGCTTCCTGCTCCTGTGCCTGGCCGTGGTGTGGTGGATCTTCCGCACCGGCTGGCGCCTGAAGCCCTGATACCCATCGCGTAGGGCGGGCACTGCCCGCCGTGGAAAGTTCATGGCAAGCGCAAACCATATTCGGCGGGCAGTGCCCGCCCTACGCGAAAAATCGTGTTTGGTGGGTACCCTGGGGGCTATTTCCCGGGCAGCGGCTTCCACTTGTCCGGGTTGAAACCGCCGGTCTCGTAGACCAGTTCCTGCTTGCCCTTGCCTTGTATCGTGACCGGGATGCTCACCTTGCCGGCCTTTTCCAGAAGCCGGATGAAGTCCTTCGGATGGCGGAACATCAGCGCCGGTCGCCCGCCGTCCGGCGTCACCGCCTTGAACGCGTGGACCTTGCCGTCGAACCGCACCTTCACCGTGCACTCGCCCTTGCAGACGAAGCCCTTTTCCCGGTCGGCATACAGGTACGCCGACGTGCCCCAGTCGCTGTGCCGGCGCAGGATCAGGTTGGCCTTGACGTCATGCGGCTCGCTGTTGCCGATGGTGGCGGTGCTCTGGGTGCCGCCGGCCATGGGGCTCACCTGGTACAGCCACAGGTTGGCCAGGCGCGTCTTTTCCGCCTGGGCCTCGGCCTTGGCCTTGAGCTTGGGCAACGTGTCGGCCAGCTCCGCGGCCGCCTTGCTGTGCGGGTATTTGCGGAGGATTTCCTCGCCGATGGACACGGCCAGTTGCGGCTGCTTCATCTTCATCAGCTTGTGGAACATTTCGAGCTTCTGCGCGGCGGCGGCCTCGTCGGCCCTGGCCTGCGCCGCGGCCTTCTGTTCCGGCGTCGGCGAAGGCTGGCCCGAGCAGGCCGCGAGCAGCGCGGCCGCAACGGCCAGCGACAGGCCGCAGCGCGTGTGTGGGATGGACATGAAACACTCCGCGTGGTGGATGGAAACCCCAAGTCTAGCGGCCGGGCACGCATCCTGCCGGTCGCGGACGACCGGGCCCCGGAATGCGTCGCCATCCGGCCCGGCCGCGGGCCGCGATTCCGGGTTTCCGGCAGGCCCGTTTGCCGGACAGACGATTACGATATATCTTTAGATAGTTGCTTGTGAAAGCTCCATGACCGCATCCCCGGCCCCCGACGAATCCCTGCGCCGCCATCCCGCCTTCGTGCAGTTCTGGGGCGCGCGCCTGTGTTCCGGGTTCGGTTTCCAGATGCTGTCGGTGGCGGTCGGCTGGCAGATCTACGCCATGACCGGGCGCGCGCTGGACCTGGGCCTGGTCGGGCTGGTGCAGTTCGTGCCCTCGCTGCTGCTGGCGATACCGGCCGGACACATGGCCGACCAGTTCAAGCGCCGGCATATCGTGGTGTGGTTTCAGGCGGTGGAGTGGATCGCCGTCGTGCTGCTGGCGTTGGGCAGCCTGTCCGGGCGCCTGGACGAAGCCGGCATCCTCGGCCTGCTGTTCCTGATCAGCCTGGGCAAGGCGTTCGAGTCGCCGGCGCGCCAGGCCATGGTGCCGGGGCTGGTGCCCGGGCGCATCCTGCCGCGGGCCATGGCCGCCAACGCCTCGGCCGGGCAGGTGGCGATGATCGCCGGGCCGGCGGCCGGCGGTTTCCTGTACGTGGCCGGGCCGGACGTGGTGTACGCGGCGGCGGCCGGCCTGTACCTGGTCGCGGTGGGCCTGATGATGCGCCTGCGCTACGACCACCCGCCGCCGCGGCGCCAGCCGGCCACGCTGAAGACCCTGTTCGCCGGCGTCGCCTTCATCCGCGCGCGGCCGGTGATCCTGGGCGTGATCTCGCTGGACCTGTTCGCGGTGCTGCTGGGCGGGGCCACGGCGCTGCTGCCGATCTTCGCGCGCGACATCCTGCACACCGGCCCGTGGGGCCTGGGCCTGCTGCGCGCGGCGCCGGCGGTCGGCGCGTTGCTGATGTCGCTGTGGCTGACCCGGCACGACATGCGCCGGCGCGTGGGCATGATCATGTTCGCCTCGGTGGCCGCCTTCGGCGTGGCCACGCTGGTGTTCGCGCTGTCCGAGGTACTGTGGCTGTCGATGCTGGCGCTGGCCGCGCTGGGCGCCTTCGACATGGTCTCGATGGTGATCCGCGGCACGCTGATCCAGCTGGAGACGCCGGACGCCATGCGCGGGCGGGTCAGCGCGGTCAACGCGATTTTCATCAACACGTCCAACCAGCTCGGCGAATTCGAATCGGGCATGCTGGCCGCCCTGGTCGGCGCCGTGGGCGCGGCGGTGATCGGCGGCGCCGGCACGCTGGTCGTGGTCGGCCTGTGGATGTGGATGTTCCCCGCCCTGCGCCGCCGCCAGGGCCTGCAGCCGGAACCTCCGGCGGCAGACACCGCGTAGGGCGGGCACTGCCCGCCGTGGATGCGTGACAGGAACGACGAACTGTCGACCGGACCCCGTCCCCGATGGCCGCACCCGCGATCCGGAGCGTCATCGCGGCCGAAGGCGGGCACTGCCGCCCTGCCCCATGCATTACTTCTCCGGTTCGGCCACCACTTTGCCGCCCGGGCGCTGCTCCGCCTTCTCCAGCTGTTCCACGTCGACCGGGCGGATCTGCTGGATGTAGCAGGGATGGTTGGCGCCTTCCACGATCACCTTGTCCAGGCTGGTGCTGACCTGCCCCACGTGGGAAGTCAGGCCGATGGCGATCGCCGACGTCAGCCGCGGGCACAGGCCCACGTCGAGCAGCCAGGCCCGGTTGGGCCGGGTGTACACCAGCAGCTCGTTCTCGTTCAGCGGCTCCCACGAATACAGCGAGCTCGCCATGTAGCTGAACGAGCCGACCGGCTCGCCGGCCGCCGCATGCACCGCGGCCACGTGCGCGCGGACTCTTTCCACCCGCGCCTGGCTGGCCGCGCACGCGCCCAGCAGCAGCACCGATGCCAACGGCAGCAGCCAATGCAGGACCTGTTTCATGGATGTCTCCCGGCAGCGATGGATATCCCTGCAAACGTGCCGGCGCGGCATGCGTTTACACCGTCAACGGACGCGGGCCGGAAGTCAGGATTCGAAGCTGCCGCTGATCGCATCCAGGCGGTGCACGCGCTGGATCTGGTCCAGCCACAGGTGGTGTTCGCCGCCGGGTGCCGATGCGTCCTCCAGGCGCAGCACGCCGTTGAGGCCTTCGGTGCCGTCGCGGTCGCGGAACGCCTGCGCCGACGGGCGCACGCAGACGATGCCGCGGTACTGCTTGCCGTCGGCGCAGTCCACGGCCACCCGGGCATTGCCGGGCAGTTGCACGATCAGGGCCTGGAGCCGCTTGACGGCGGCCGATTCGGTACACACGCGGGGGGCTAGTTGACCCATGGTGAAAAGTCCTTGCAGGCAGGTGGCCGCCTTTCCGGCCATTGCAGGCCCGCGGGAGCGGCGCCGGCCGTTCCCGCGGGCACGACGTCATTCCGTCATCGGGTTGGGCTTGTCCTGGTCCAGGCCCAGCTTCTTCGCCGCCTTGCCCACCACCGAGGCCTCGATGGCGCCGTCGGCGGCCAGCGCCGACAGCGCGGCATGGACCATCCAGCGGTGGTCGATCTCGAAGAAATCGCGCAACGCCTCGCGGGTGTCGCTGCGGCCGTAGCCGTCGGCGCCGAGCACGGTGTAGCGCCGGCCGTCGGGGATGAACGCGCGCACCTGATCGGCCACGGCCCGCACGTACTCGGTGGCCGCCACGACCGGGCCGGGACGGTCGGCCAGGCAGCGGGTGACATGCGGCACGCGCGGCTTCTTCGCCCCCGGATGCAGGCGGTTGTAGCGCTCGCAATCGAAACCGTCGCGCGACAGCTCGCTGAAGCTCGGGCACGACCACACGTCGGCCTTGACGCCGTAGTCGGCCTCCAGCAGCTCGGCCGCCTTGACGGCATCGAGCAGCGAGCCGCCGGCCCCCATCAACTGCACGCGCGGCGTCTTGTCCTTGCTCTTGCCCTTGCCCTTTTTCGAGTCCCGATACAGGTACATGCCCTTGATGATGCCCTCGTAGGCGCCCTCGGGCATGTCGGGGTGGCTGTAGTTCTCGTTGGTGGTGGTGACGTAGTAGAAGACGTCCTTCTGCTCCTCGCACATTTCCTTGGTGCCGTGGTGCAGGATCACCGCCACCTCGTAGGAGAAGGTGGGATCGTAGGCACGGCAGTTGGGAATGGTGCCGGCGTACAGGTGCGAGGCGCCGTCGGAATGCTGCAGGCCCTCGCCGGGGAAGCCGCGGCCGGCGGTGGCGCCGATCAGGAAGCCGCGCGCGCGCTGGTCGCCGGCGGCGTAGATCAGGTCGCCGACGCGGCGGAAGCCGAAGAACGAGTAGTAGATGAAGAACGGCAGCATCGGCTGGTCGGACACCGAGTAGCTGGTGCCGGCCGCGATCCAGGCCGACACGCCGCCGGCCTCGGAAATGCCCTCCTGCAGCACCTGGCCGTCCTTCGCCTCGCGGTAGTACAGCAGCTGGTCGGCGTCCTGCGGGCGGTATTTCTGGCCCTCCGGCGCGTAGATGCCGATCTGGCGGAACATGCTTTCCATGCCGAAGGTGCGCGCCTCGTCGGCCACGATGGGCACCACGCGCGGGCCGATCTTCTTGTCGCGCAGCAACAGGTTCATGCCGCGCACCAGCGCCATGGTGTTGCTGATTTCGCGCTCGCCCGTGCTCTTGGTGATGGACTTGAAGGCGTCCATGGTCGGCGCCGGCAGCGAAACGGACGACTTCTCGCGCCGCTGCGGCAACGCGCCGCCCAGCTCGCGGCGGCGTTCGAGCATGTACTTGACCTCGTCCGAATCCGCGCCCGGATGGTAGTACGGCACGGCGTCGGGGCCCTCGCCCTCGATCTGCTCGTCGTCGATGGGAATGTTGAAACGCTCGCGGAAGACGCGGATCGCCTCGTTGTCCATCTTCTTGGCCTGGTGCGCGATGTTCTGCGACTCGCCGGCCTCGCCCATGCCGTAGCCCTTGACCGTCTTGGCCAGGATCACGGTGGGCATGCCCTCGGTGTGGACGGCCGCGTGGTAGGCCGCGTACACCTTGTGCGGATCGTGGCCGCCGCGGTTCAGGCGCCACACGTCGTTGTCGGACAGGTTGGCGACCATGGCCGCCGTCTCCGGATACTTGCCGAAGAAGTTCTCGCGCGTATAGGCGCCGCCGAAGGCCTTGCAGGCCTGGTACTCGCCATCCACGGTTTCCATCATCAGCTTGCGCAGCACGCCCTTGGTGTCGGCGGCCAGCAGCGGATCCCAGTACGAGCCCCAGATCAGCTTGATGGCGCTCCAGCCGGCGCCGCGGAACACGCCTTCCAGTTCCTGGATGATCTTGCCGTTGCCGCGCACCGGGCCGTCCAGGCGCTGCAGGTTGCAGTTGACCACGAACACCAGGTTGTCGAGCTTTTCGCGCCCGGCCAGCGAGATGGCGCC
>CAZBZD010000120.1:0-5809 GCA_964496295.1 uncultured Rhodanobacteraceae bacterium
GACCTCCAGTTCTTGATGTCGCGCTCGCTGCGCACGATGTTCCAGTCGCCGCAGACCACGTAGTCGCGGCCGCTGGCCAGCCATGCGTCGAGGATCGGCTTGAACCACTCCATGATGCGGAACTTGTACTGCTGGCGCTCGTCGCCGGAGGAGCCGGACGGGAAGTACAGCGACACCACCGACAGGTCGCCGAAACGGGCCTCGATGTAGCGCCCCTCGCAGTCGAAATCCTCGCGGTCCAGCCCGGTCAGCACGGCATCGGGCTCGCGGCGCGAGTAGATCGCCACGCCCGAGTAGCCCTTCTTGCTGCGCGCATCATGGAAGCAGTCGTGGTAGCCGGCGCGGGTGAACACCGGATCGTCCAGCAGCTGTTCCGTGCGCGCCTTGGTTTCCTGCATGCACAACACGTCCACGTCGTGGCTGTCGAACCAGTCGAAAAAGCCCTTGCGTGCGGCCGAGCGGATGCCGTTGGCGTTGAAACTGACGATGCGCATGCACTGGTTCTCCGGTTCGGTGCGGGGTGGCGCGAACGACGCCATCGGGCGCCGCGCGGCATGATGCGGCATCATAACAACCCCGCCGGCCCGGTTCGGCCGGCGTCCCGTCCATCCGCCATCGGTCGCCCATGCACGCATACCAGCACGATTTCATCGAACTCGCCCTCGAAAGCGGCGTCCTGCGCTTCGGCGAATTCACGCTCAAGTCGGGACGCCAGAGCCCGTACTTCTTCAACCTCGGCCGGATCGCCTCGGGCGCCGCGCTGGCGCGCCTGGGCTCGGCCTACGCCGCGCGCCTGGCCGCCGACACGCTGGGCGTGGACATGCTGTTCGGCCCCGCCTACAAGGGCATCGTGCTGGCCGCCGCCACCGCCGTCGCGCTGGCCGGCGAGCATGGCCGCGACCTGCCCTTCGCCTACAACCGCAAGGAAGCCAAGGACCACGGCGAGGGCGGCACCCTGGTCGGCGCGCCGCTGGCCGGGCGCGTGCTGATCGTCGACGACGTCATCACCGCCGGCACCGCCGTGCGCCAGTCGCTGGCGCTGATCCGCGAGCACGGCGCGACCCCGGCCGGCGTGCTGGTGGCGCTGGATCGGCAGGAACGCGGCCGGGGCGAACTGTCCGCGGCGCAGGAAATCGGCGCCGAACACGGCATCCCGGTGCTGGCCATCGCCGGCCTGGCCGAGGTCATGGACTACGCCGCCGGGCAGCCGCGGATGGCCACCGAACACGCGCGCCTGGCCGCCTACCGCGAGCGCTACGGCGTGGCCTGAATTGTGCGCTGCGGCCATGTCGAGGGCCGCCGCGAAGTGATATCTTGACCGGGGAGGCTTCATTCATGCGTCCGATCATCTGGACTTTCGGCATCGTGCTGCTCGGCCTGGCCATCGGCGCGCAGGCCGCTCATCCGCAAAACGACACCCATCGCTACCGCTGGGTGGACGCCACCGGCTTGCCGCATTACAGCGACAGCCTGAGCGTCGACGCCCTGAAATACGGCTATGACGTGATCAATGCCAGCGGCCGCGTGGTGCGCCACGTGCCCGCCCAGATGAGCGGCGCCCGGCGCGCGACGGCCGAGGCCCGGGCCGCGCAGGCCGAGGCGGACCGGCAGGCGGCCCTGAAGCAGATGGAAAAGGACCGGCAGATGCTCATGGCCTATCCCACCGAGGCGTCCTTCAAGGCCGCCCAGCACGCGCGCATCGACAGCCTGGACCAGCAGATCCGCACCACGCGCATGAACCTCGACGCGCAGGAACAGAACCTGGCCCAGTTGCTCGATCACGCCGCCGGCTACAGCACCCGGGGCGAGCCGGTGCCGGACAAGCTCGGCCAGCGCATCGCCGCGCAGCGCCAGGCCGTGACCGCGCAGCGCCGGTTGCTGGAAAAACAGCAGGCCAAGCGCGTCGACCTCGACAAGGACGTGAAGGCCGAACTGGCCCATTACCGCGAACTGCGCACCAGGCAGCAGTCGCGCTACGGCCAATAGGACGGGAAAACCGTGCCGTTCGAGGTGGCTGTCCCGGTGCCGGACAGCCACGGCGGACCGTGCCCGCCCTGCACCGGATACGCTTCGCAGGCCGGGCTTCGTCCGACCCGGCGGCCCCGCACGGAGCGGACACCTCCACGCCAAGACGCATCCGTCCCGCCCGCGGAAACGATTCGATCAGAACGGCAGGTCCAGCGACGGCTCCAGCGCCAGCAACTGCTCGCGGAAGCGCTGCTTGATGCGCTCCAGCGCCGCTTCGCTGTCGGCGTCGAAACGCAGCACCAGCACCGGCGTGGTATTGGAAGCGCGCACCAGGCCCCAGCCGTCGGGCCAGTCCGCGCGCACGCCGTCGATGGTGGTCAGGCGCGCGCCCTCGAACTTCGCCTGCTGCTGGAAGCGCTCGATGAAGGCGTGGTTGGCGCCCTCCTCGACCATGTCCACCTTCAGTTCCGGCGTGGACACGCCCTTGGGCAGGGTCGCCAGGATGGCGTCGGGATCGCGCCCGTCCAGGTCGCCGGCGAGGATTTCCAGCAGGCGCGTGGCCGAGTACAGGCCGTCGTCGAAGCCGTACCAGCGTTCGCGGAAGAAGAAGTGCCCGCTCATTTCGCCGGCCAGCGCGGCGCCGGTCTCGCGCATCTTGGCCTTGATCAATGAATGGCCGGTGCGCCACATCAGCGGGCTGCCGCCGGCCTTGAGCACCTCGGGGCCGAGGTGGCCGGTGCACTTGACGTCGTAGATGATGGTGGCGCCGGGATCGCGCGACAGCACGTCGCGCGCGAACAGCATCAACAGGCGATCGGGGAAGATGACTTCGCCGGCCTTGGTGACCACGCCGAGACGGTCACCGTCGCCGTCGAAGGCCACGCCGATGTCGGCGTCATGCTCGACGATGGCCTGCTTGAGGTCTTCCAGGTTGTGCGGATCGGACGGATCGGGATGATGGTTGGGAAAGTTGCCGTCCACTTCGCAGTAAAGCGGCACCACCTCGCAGCCGATGGCTTCGAGCAGTTGCGGCGCCACCGCGCCGGCGATGCCGTTGCCGGCGTCGGCGACGACCTTGAGCGGGCGCTCGGTCTGCACGTCCGAGGCGACGCGGTCGATGTAGTCGGCGATGATGTCGGTCTGGCGGTAGTTGCCGGTCTCGCCCCTGGCCAGGTCGTTCTGCCGGATGCGCGTGCACAGCGCGGTGATCGCCTCGCCCGACAGCGTCTCGCCGCCGATGACGATCTTGAAGCCGTTGTAGTCGGGCGGGTTGTGGCTGCCGGTGACGGCCACGCCGCTGCCGCAGTTGAAATGGTAGGCGGCGAAATAGACCAGCGGCGTCGGCACCGCGCCGACGTCGATGACGTCCACGCCGGTCGCGCGCAGGCCGTCGGACAGCGCGCCGGCCAGTTCCGGACCGGACAGGCGGCCGTCGCGGCCGACCACGATTTCGGTCAGGCCCTTGTCGCGCATCTCGCTGCCGATGGCCTGGCCGAGCGCATGCGCCACCTCGGCGGTCAGCTGCTTGCCGACCACGCCGCGGATGTCGTAGGCGCGAAAGATGCCCGGATCGACCTCGACGCCGGCGGCTGCCGGGGCCGGCGGACGGGCGGGCTTGGGAGACTTGGATGGCATGGACTGGGACAACGGGATTTCCTCTTCCTCGATGGGGCGCCGGGGCCGAAAACGGGGCCACAACAATACTCCGGCGCCGATTAACGCGAGCAATGCCAGCGCCGCCGCCAGCATCCACTGGCGCGGCAACACGACGGGCGCGCGCGGCATCGCGGCGGTCACCCACAGCCGGCTGCCGGACAGCTGCAGCCCGGCGCCCGCCGGCACCACGTCGCGGTTGCGGCCCCGGGTGGCCAGCACCATGCCCTGGCTGCCGCTGCCCAGGCGCAGGGCCAGCCGGCCGTCGCCGGGGTCGACCCGCGACAGCGGCCGCGACAGCGGCTCGAGCGGCCAGTCCAGCCAGGCGTAGGCAAGCACGGCGCTGCCCGTGCCCGTCACCGGCCAGGCCAGCGTCAGCCGCCGCTTCCCGCCGCGGCTCGTCACGCCCACCTGCGGCGTGGCATGGCCGCTTTGCAATTGCATCAGGCTGGCCGCCTTGGCATAGCCGAACTGCCCGTAGTCGGCGTTCAGCACCTCGTCCAGCGACGGGCTGAAGAACTGGATGCGATAGCTGCCCGGCAGCAGGGTCCGCGCGCGCGCGGCGGCGGCGGCGCGACCGGCTTCGGTTCCCGGGACCAGGGCGTCGATCACGGCCGTGTCGGCCAGGACCTTGCCGATTTCCGCCTGCTGCCCGCGCAGGATGTGCTGCATGCGTTGCACGGCCTGGTGCTGGGCCTGTCGCACCACGTCGCGGACCCCGTCCTCGCGCGCGATCAGCCACGCCTGCCAGGCACAGAACAGGGCGACCGCCACCAGCAGCGTGGCCGCCGCCAGCGGCAGCAGCCGGGCCATCACTTCGCGCGGCACCTGCACCCGCTTGCGCGGGCCTGCCGGCGTTCCCCCGCTTTCCCCTTGGCTGGACATCAGCTCACCCCGGTCGATCCGAACCCGCCTTCGCCGCGCGCGCTCGGCACGAACGATTCCACGCGCCGCATGCGCGCATGGCCCACCGGCACCAGAAGCAATTGCGCGACGCGGTCGCCGGGAGCCATGGTGAACGGTTCGCGGCCGCGATTCCAGCACGAAATCATCAGTGGCCCCTGGTAGTCGGCGTCGATCAGGCCGACCAGGTTGCCCATCACCAGCCCGTGCTTGTGGCCCAGGCCCGAGCGCGGCAGGATCAGCGCGCACCAGCCCGGGTCGCCGATGTGGATGGCGATGCCGCTGGGCACCAGCACGCTTTCGCCCGGCGCCAGGGTCAGCGGCGCCTCGATCGCGGCGCGCAGGTCCATCGCGCCGCTGCCGTCGGTGGCGTGGTCCGGCAGCGGGATGCTGTCGCCCAGGCGCGGGTCCAGCACCTTGAATTCGACGTCGACCGGGTTCACGCGGCTTCTCCCCGTGTCGCGCGGTAGCGTTCGCCGATGCAGGCCAGCAGGGCCCGGGCCAGGCTGGCCTTGTCGGTGCGCGGCAACACTTTTTCGCCGCCCTGCCAGTACACCGTGAGCGCGTTGTCGGCGCATTCGAAGCCGAGGCCGTCACCGACCCGGTTGGCGGCGATCATGTCCAGCTTCTTGCGTTCGAGCTTGTCGCGCGCGTACTTCTCGACATCGTTGGTCTCGGCGGCGAAACCGACCACGAACGGCGGCTCGGGCAAGGCGGTGACCGTCATCAGGATGTCCGGGTTTTCCGTCAGCTGCAGGGTGAAATCCTGCGTGTCGCGCTGCTTCTTGATCTTGCGCCCGGCGGTTTCGCTCGGGCGGTAATCGCCCACCGCGGCGGCGGCGATGTAGATGTCGCTGGCAGGCGCAGCGGCCATGACGGCGTCGCGCATTTCGCTGGCCCGGCGCACGTCGATGCGCTTTTCCACGCCGGCCGGCGTGGGCAGGTGGACCGGTCCGGCAACCAGGATCACGCGCGCGCCGGCGGCCACGGCGGCGGCGGCCACGGCGAAGCCCATGCGCCCGGAGCTGCGGTTGCCGATGAAGCGCACCGGGTCGATGTCCTCGTAGGTCGGGCCGGCGCTGACGACGACCGTCCTGCCGGCCAGCGGGCCGTCGCTTTCGCCCTGCATGGCCGCCACGATGGCGCCCGGCTCCCGCAGGCGGCCGGGGCCGGACTCGCCCTCGGCCAGCGGCCCGTCGGCCGGGCCCAGCACGCGCGCGCCGCGTTCGGTCAACAATTCGATGTTGGCCTGCGTGGCCGGGTGCAGCCACATGCGATGGTTCAT
>CAZBZD010000121.1:0-3337 GCA_964496295.1 uncultured Rhodanobacteraceae bacterium
AAACGCTCCTCGGCGGCAAGGTGGCGGGCGAAGGCGAGGCTGCGCGCCAGCGCGGTGAAGATCCACGAGCCGCGCCCGGGCTGCGGGAAGGCGTCGTCCCACAGGAAAATCAGCCCGAACGCCGGCCAGGTCCGCCACAGCACGCCCAGCGCCACCGCCAGCGCGACCGACAGCGTCACCGCGCCGAGCAGCGACGGCGCCGTGGTCAGCGAGATCATGGGCAAGGCCACCAGCAGCCAGACCAGCGCCGTGTAGGCGGTGAACAGCACCAGCCAGGCCGCGCCGCGGCGCAGCACCGTGCGCTTGAAGTCGGGCTCGGGGCCGAAGCCGATGGCATGGCAGACGGCGGCCATGGTCAGGGCGTTGGCCAGTAGCAGCGGTATCAGCACCAGCGGGTGGACCAGGAAGATGGCAAGCACCACCAGCGCCAGCACGGGCAGGTACCACAGCAGCGCGGAGACGAGGGACGGACGGCGGGATTTGTTCGAGGGCATGGCGAGCGAGTATACGGAGCAATGGTGCCGGGTGCGGTAATCCGCGGTTAAATGGATGCTGCGGCGTCCGTGTCGCCCGGTGGCAACTGCAGGTGCCATCCCTGGCCGTCGAGGTTGGCCAGTATCGTGACCGCGTTTTCGTGCGGCAGTTGCCGTTCCGCGCCCAGGTCGATTTCGAGCACGAAGCGCAATTCGCCCAGTTGCTCGCGCAAGGGCGCGGGCAAAGGGTCGAAATCGTCGCGTCGACGCAGCCAGACGTAGGTGTCGGGCTTGCGTCGGCTGGCGTAGACGAAGCTTTGCATGGGGCGTTCCGGTTCCGGGTGGGCACACCATGACACATCCGTCGCATCGATGGCGCGTGCCACTTGCATCCCGGCCGCGCTCGGGTCAAAGTGGCGGGCAGGCGGAGTCAAACATACGTATGAACAAACACCGCGTCTGACTCCGGGATCGTGTCATGCATGTCTTCAGGAGTTCGCGTCATGTCAAAAGCCCTGTTTTCCTCCCGTGCCGCGCGGCCGCTGGCGTGGGCGAGTCTCGCCGTCGCCGTGGCCGGCGCGCTGGCCCTGCCGCAGACGGCCCGTGCCAGCGCCTTCCAGTTGCATGAAAACAGCGTTCAGGCCATGGGCCGGGCCTATGCCGGGCTCTCGGTCGCCGGCGGCGACTGCTCGGTGGTGGTCAACAACCCGGCGGCGATGAGCATCCTCACCGGCGGCTGCTTCCAGGCCGACGTCACCGCCATCAACTTCAGCGCCAAGTTCCACGGCACGGCCTACGACGCGCTGGGGCGTCCGATCAGCGGCGGCAACGGCGGCGATGCCGGCACCACGATTCCGGTTCCGGCGCTGTACTGGTCCGCCGCGCTGGGGCAGAAGTGGCACATGGGCGTCGGCTTCAGCGTGCCGTTCGGCTTCCAGACCAAGTACGACCGCGACTGGAAGGGCCGCTATCACGGGGTCAAGTCCAAGTTCCAGTCGCTGGACGCCACGCTGTCGGTGTCCTACGACGTGACCGACAACTTCAGCCTCGGCGTGAGCGCCATCGCCCAGCGCACCAGCGCCGAGCTGACCAGCGCCATCAACTACAACATGGTCGGCATCGGCATGGTGCAGCAGGCCGTGGCCGGGGGCTTGATCCCGCCCCAGCAGGCGCCGGCGCTGATGCAGCAGTTCGGCACCGTGGTGCCGCCGGGCAGCGACGGCATGGCCCGCGTCAAGGGCGACGACTGGGCCTACGGCTGGCAGGTCGGCGCGTTCTGGCAGCTCGGCGCCAACGACCGCCTGGCCCTCAACTACCGCTCCAAGATCGAGCACACCATCAGCGGCACCGCCAACTTCACCATGCCGGCCAACGTCAAGGCGCTGCTGTCCAGCCCGAGCGTGGCGCCGCTGCTGGCCGCTTCCGGCGGCGTGCCGTTCCAGCACACCACCGGCACCGCCGACTTCACCACGCCGACGGTGATCAACGCCAGCTACTGGCACCGCGCCGAGCAGTTCGGCATCGGCATCGAGCTGGCCTGGACCAAGTGGGACTCGTTCAAGGAACTGCGGGTCGACTACGCCAATCCGGCCCAGCCGTCCACGGTGGAAACCTTCAACTGGCGCAACACCTGGTACGCGGCGGTGGGCGCCGACTGGTACGTCAGCGACCGCCTGACCCTGCGCGGCGGCATCGCCGTGGACACCACGCCCACCTACGTCGCCACCCGCGACGTGCGCGTGCCCGACTCCACCCGCAAGCTGCTGTCGATCGGCCTGGGCTACCAGTTCAGCGACCGCCTGCGCCTGGACGCCTCCTACGCGCACATCTTCGTCAACGCCGCCCACGTCAGCCACGCCACCAGCGCCACCGGCGACGTCATCAGCGGCGAGTTCGACGACTACGGCAACCTGCTCGGCGTGGAAGTGCAGTACGCGTTCTGAGTTGTTGCCCGGCACCATGAAAAAAAACCTCCCTCGCGACGCGGGGGAGGTTTTTTTGTGCCTGGTTGAGGTGCCGTATCCGTGCAGCGCCGGTTTGTCCTTGCGAGGAAGGGCAAATCGGTCACGATCGGACGGGCATCCGACGCAGTCCGGGGGTAAAAGTGCACTCCGGCTCGAATGGCACGTACTCAAGCGTACCCATCTCCCCCAAACCGTTCGCGCTGAGCGTAGCCCGCGTAGCGGGCGAAGTCGAAGCGTCGCACCATGTTCGGCGATGTCCTTCGACTTCGGCCTGCGGCCTACGCTCAGAACGAACGGGTATTAGGCAAGTGCCATTCCACTCCGGCTCCGATTTTTCTTCTGCCCGTTCGACCACACGGATCGCTCAACTCGTACGGCGACGTCGAACAAGCAACAGGCCACCCGCCAGTCCGAGGCCCAGGACCAACAGCAGCGTGGAACCGGGCTCCGGTACGGTCGCGGACGCTACCTGGAAAACGCCTGCGCCCGCGGTACCCAGTGTCTGTGTACCGGTTATCGAGTAGCTGCCGGCGGCGAGATTGAAAATACCGATCGAATAGCGCGAGTCCGCAAGTGCACATGCGATGTCACCACCGCAGGAAGCACCGCTGGTGGGCGCCGAGGTCAACCCGAGTGATGCCCCGAAGTTGAAGATTTCGAACTGATCGGTGGAATTGAACAGGTCCAGGACGGTCAACGTTCCGGGCGCCGACAGGGTGAATGTCCACGCGGGGTCCGGGGCCATGGCGGCCACGGGGTTTGTCGTTGGCGTCGTCCCGGTGCCGTTTGTCAGCGCCGTAGCCGGACCATAAAAGCCGAACTCATACCACGGGCCCACGGTGATTGGCGTCGCCGCAACGGCCATCGAGCCCAAGGCGAGGCACACCGCTACAAGGGAAG
>CAZBZD010000121.1:3437-5782 GCA_964496295.1 uncultured Rhodanobacteraceae bacterium
GGCGTCGCCGCAACGGCCATCGAGCCCAAGGCGAGGCACACCGCTACAAGGGAAGCACACAAACTTTTCATGGGATTCTCCGCACGGGTGGATCGACCCAATCCATTGATTCAAGGCAACGCTGCTCCGGAGCGTCGCATGCCGCCATGCTGCAGGCCCCAATACCGAAGCAATCATCATGCCAGTCGTTCAACCCCTTGTTGGGACGGCCACTTCGGAAGACGGGATCACACGCACGATCCGGATTCGTAAAATATCCTGACTCCGACTTGTGACGTTCATGTCACGAGATAACGCGCCACCGGTTGAGTTTCTGACACTATTTCCTGAATTCCGGTTGTCTCCCAAACTGTAAATTATGCCGACGTTCGTCGGCCACGGAGCGGGGCTCGGTATGGGCCGAACCATCCCGCCTGGACATCAACCACCCAGCAGGTACCCAAGGTGTCAAGACCGAATGGCACTTATTCAGCGCGCAACTCATTGAAATCCATCAACGTCGCGAAAGTGTGGAATCCCGTCCGCCCCGCATTTGCGGCAGTTTCCGCCGGACAGAAACTCGGACTTCAGCACAGGCCGGATGCGACCAGACCGTCATTCCGGCGAAGGCCGGAATCCGGTGTCTTTCGTGCCTGCATGAGGCCTCAAAGACGCTGGACCCCAGCCTTCGCTGAGGGGACGCCGAGGAGGGAGAGCCGCGCATGCAAACCTTGAAGATTTTCTCCGGACAGCGGCAGGCATGCGCCGGAATGACGTTGAGGCGGCAGTTGACACGAGCGGCGAAATGGTGACCCCTGTTTTGACGGCGGTCATCGATCTTCAAAAAAAGACGTCCCCACGCATGGCGGGGACGTCTTTCGTGCGCATGAAGCGCGGTGACCCGGGTGCCTCGGGGAGTCTACCCGTTTCCACGGAGCCTACGTTAAAATTACGCGTGCTGTAGTGCATTGGACACGGATAAACTCAAGGCTTGATAACCTGATGAATAGATGATCTTCACTCTCAAATTGATCAATGGTCTTAAGCCAATTATCGTCTCGGTCGTCTGGTGCCTTGAAGCCAAATTCTTCTAGTGAATCTGAAACATTCGCGCAGATTTTTGGGCTTAATTCAAGATAAGTTATTCCACTGAATTCAACCGCCAAAGCTCCGACGCCATATGTTCTATCTATGAACTCCTTGATTGATTGAAATTCAAGAAGCACCGTCCCCTCTTTAAAGCTTATCGAAAGCCCGGATAGCGAGAAGAAACTGTGCAGATCGAAGTGCTTTTCTTTATATAGAATCCCAACACTCCCCTCGAATGTAAAGTTCGTCAACATCTCAAAGGCCCTTGTCCAGATAGCGTCTCGCTGTTCTTATGTCCTGCTGGGTGGAAGCCCTGACCGTGGCGGATTTCGTATTATAAGCCGGCTGATTTGGGGCGTTTAAATTCCTCTCTGAGACCTTGGTGTGAGGGGTTTCGATCCCGCCATGGCTCTTCCCCGCTAACACGACCACGGCCAGCGATACGAGGTGGCGTCGCCACCGCCCGGCGCGGTAAATGGGCCGCTGCATTTCCCTGTGCTTCGTCATGACGCTCCCCTTGCCTTTTTCGTGTGCCATTGGTCCGTCCCCCTCAGTAGCGTACCGTCGGATCGACCGGCCCCGCCCATGCGGTGCCCCCGTTGGCGTTGCACGCACGGGCCGATACTTCCAAGTATAAACATGCCGCATGACACATCACGGCTATGTTGCGTAGTCCTCACTTTCGGGGCATGACATATGACGTGCTGTGAGGAACGTGTTCGGCGTTCAAAGCATCTCGAGCATCCCGGCGGTATCCATCCCGGTGCCGATACACATGGTGACCATGCCGTACTTCTGCTTTTTCTGGCGCATGCCGTAGATCATGGTGACGATGCGGATGACGCCGATGGTGTCGAGCGGGTGACCGAGGGTGATGGAAGCAAAAGGTGCCAGGGGCGAATGGCACTTAGAACTTATCCATGAATAACAAAACCGTTTTTGTTGAGCGTAGCTCGCGTAGCGGACGAAGTTGAAGCGTCACGCCATGCTCGGCGATGTCCTTCGACTTCGGCCTGCGGCCTACGCTCAGGACGAACGGGCGTTATGTAAGTGTCATTCGTGCCAAGGACAATTAACCGCCAAAGGCGTGACCCGAGTTTTCCCGTCGCCATAAAGCACAAGACCCGCATCGTCGCGGACCTTGCCATTCGGAATGGGGCCTTTCAGCATGGGACGTGCATATCTCGTGCGCGCGGTTCAGTCGTCCCCCATCGTCAGCAGACTGGCATTGCCGCCGGCGGCGGTGGTGTTGATGGTCAGCGCGCGCTCGGTGGCGA
>CAZBZD010000122.1:0-5774 GCA_964496295.1 uncultured Rhodanobacteraceae bacterium
TACCAGAGGATGCCGCCGCCGCGCAGGAACTTCACCGAGCCGCGCAGGTCCTCCTTGTCGAACATCGCCCGGGCGTAGCCGAGGCGCGCGCGCAGCACCACCCATTCGAACACTTGCGAATCCATGCGCCGGTACATGCCGGCGATGGGAATGCGCTGCGAGACCAGCCGCGTGCACAGCTCCAGGTGCGTGAAATGGCCGCCGACCAGCAACACGCCGCGACCTTGCGCTTGTGCCGCGCGCAGGTGTTCCAGGCCCTCGATGCGCGCCGGGATGCGCGCGACGGCACGGTCGCCGGCCAGCCAGCCCAGGGTGAACTCCATCATCATCATGCCCAGGTTGCGCATGTGCGCATCCAGCAGGCGGCGTTGCGCGGCAGCGTCGAGGTCGGGAAAGCACAGCGCGATGTTGCGCCGGGCCACGCGCCAGCGCCGGTTGCGGATGTGCACGGCCAGGCCGCCGAGGCAACGCCCCAGGCGCCACGGCCAGCGTCCCGGCAGGCGCGCCGCCAGCCACATCGCGCCCACGCCCAGCCAGGCCGGCCAGTGTTGCGGCGCAAGCAGGGCGGGACGGAACGGTGGTCGGGGGCTGCCGGGCATGAGCGGGCGATTGTAGCGTGCGCCAGGATGGCGGGCGAGGCGCGACCGTCAACCCGGGCGCGGCTTCCGCTATTCTGGGCGCCGGATCGTGCCGGACGCCCGCGGGAGCCCCCTTGCGCCTTTTCTACACCGTCATGTTGTACCTGGCCATGCCGGTACTGTTGCTGCGCCTGGCGATACGCGGCCTGCGCTACGGCGACTACCACCGGCGCTGGCACGAGCGCTTCGGGTTTTTCCGCGCGCCCGGTTTTGCCGACAGCCTGTGGCTGCACGCGGTGTCGCTGGGCGAGGTCAACGCGGCCGAGCCGTTGATCCGGGCCATGATGCGGCGTTATCCGCAGTCCCCGATGGTGGTGACCACGGGTACGCCGACCGGGTCGGACCGGGTGCGCCAGCTGTTCGGCGACGAGGTGTTCCATGTCTACCTGCCGTTCGACCTGCCGCAGGCGGTGCGCCGGTTCCTGCGCCGCGTGCGGCCGCGCCTAGGCGTCATCGTGGAAACCGAGATCTGGCCCAACCTCTACCACGCCTGCCACGACCGCGGCATTCCTCTGATCATCGCCAACGCGCGCCTGTCGCGGCGTTCGCTGCGCGGGTATGCCCCGGCGCACGTGCTGCTGAAGGCGGCGCTGGGCTGCGTGACCCACGTGGCCGCGCAATCACGGCTGGATGCTGCGCGCTACCGGTTGCTGGGCGCGCGCGGAACGCACGTGAACGTGGTCGGCAACCTGAAGTTCGACATGCAGGTGGATGACGGCATGGTGGCCCGGGGCGTGAAGCTGCGCGCCGCCTGGGGCGTGCAGCGCCCGGTGTGGATGGCGGCCAGCACGCACGAGGGCGAGGAGCAGCTGGCCCTGCAGGCGCACATGGAGGTGCTGCGGCGCATGCCCGATGCCCTGCTGCTGCTGGCGCCGCGCCACCCCGAGCGTTTCGCCGCGGTGGAGCAGCTGGTGAAGGCGCAGGGGTTCAAGTTTGCCTCGCGCCAGTCCGACGGCCTGCCGCAGGCCGCGACGCAGTGTTTCCTGATCGACGCGATGGGCGAACTGCTGCCGTTCTACGCCGCTTCCGACGTGGCCTTCGTCGGCGGCAGCCTGGCCCGCATCGGCGGCCACAACGTGCTCGAGCCGGCGGCGCTGGCCAAGCCCGTGCTGGTGGGGCCGAACACCTTCAATTTCGAGGGCATCACCGAGGCGCTGATCAGGCACGACGCCGTGGTGCGCGTGCACTCGGCGGAGGAACTGGGCACGGCGGTGCTGGCGATCCTGCGCGACGACGAGCGCCGCCGGCGGATGGGCGAGGCCGGGCGCCAGGCCTTCGAGCGCGAGCGCGGCGCCGTCGGGCGGGTGATGCGCCTGGTGGATGCGTCGCTGGCCGCGGGCGCGCCCGGCTGAGGCGTGCCCGCGGGCGTTTCAGCCTGCCGCGGCCGGGTCCGGATCCTGCGGCTGCGTCGCCGCCGGTTCCCCGTCCTGCAGGTCGGCCGGGGCGTCGTCCATCGCGCTTGCCTGTTCCAGCAGGGCATTCACCTTCTGGAGATCCGAAACCTCCAGGTTGCCGGCGGCCTGCTTCAGCAGCAGCTTGTTGAGGATGAACTGGTGGCGTGCTTGGGAATACTGCTGCTGCGACTGCAGCAGGGTCGACTGCGCGAGCAGCACCTGGGTGATGGTCTGCGTGCCGACCAGGAAACCGGCCTGGGTGGCGTCCAGCGCGCTCTTGGCGGAAATGACCGCCTGCCTGGCGGCTTCCACCTGGCTGATGCCGGAGTTGACCGAGCGGAAGTAGTTGCGCGTGTTGCGCACCACCTGGCGCCGCTGCTGCACCAGCGTGGCCTGCGCGGCGTCGCGCTGGTAGATCGACTGCTTGATCCGGGCGTGGGTCGCGCCGCCGGTGAAGATCGGCACGCTCAGCTGCAGGCCGATCGTGGTGCTGCCCGGCCGCGAACGGTAGGGGCCGTTCTGGTACCAGGTGGCGCCCTTGCCGTAGCTGACGGTGGCGTCGATGGTCGGCAGGCGGGCGTCGCGGGCGGCGGTGATCGAGTGGTCGGCCGCTTCCACGCTGAACTTCTGGGCCAGGATGTTGGGATTGTTCAGGCGCGCCTGGTCCACCCAGATGCTCAGCTTGTTCGGCGTGGGCGGGGCCATGGGCAGCTTCTCGACCAGTTCCTCGAGGTTTTCCACGGGCTGGCCGGTGATCTCGGTCAGCGCCTCGCGCGCGTCGTTGAGGCCGTTCTGCGCGACGATCTTGTCGGCCAGCGCCGAGTCGTAATGGGCCTTGGCGTCCTGCACGTCGGTGATCGCCGACAGGCCCACTTCGTAGCGCTGCCGGGCCTGGTCGTACTGGCGTTTCAGCGAAGCGACGTTGGCCTTGGCGAACTCGACCTGGTCCTTGGCCGTGAGCACGTCGAAGTAGGCCGTGGTGACGCGCACGATCAGGTTCTGCAGGGCCGCCTCGTACTGCGCGTCGGCGCTGTCGGCCTGGGCGTGGGCGGCGCTCAGGTTGGCGTACTTGCTGAAGTCGAGGATGGTCTGCGTGAGCTGGACCGAGGCATTGCGCGAGCGCGTGTAGCCGTAGTCCGGGCACGCCACGATGTTGCCGGCGGCGTCCGTGCAGGGGATGTCGCTGGTGCCGAACCCGCTGCCGCCGTTGCTTTGCTGCAGGCTGAGGCCGGCGCTCAGGTGCGGCAGCAACTGGGCACGGTTGAGCGGCACGTTTTCCCGGGTGCTGTTGCGTTGGGCCACCTGCCGTGCCAGCACGGGATCGTTGGCCAGCGCTTGGTGATAGGCGTCGAGCAGATCTTCACCGTGAGCCAGCATGGGCGCCGCGACCAATGCCGCGGCCAGCGGCAGCAATGTGAGGGAACGAATGTTCATGGAGCGGATTCCTTGGCGTTGCGGGGGACGTGCGGCGGATCAGAAGACGAAGCGGGGTGCCGGTGCGGCATGCACCAGATAGGGAATGTCGGTCTCGAACAGGCTCTGTTCGCGGAACTGCCCGTTGCCCTCGCGGTGCAGCAGCACGGCGCGCATGACCGGCGAGCGGCCGTGGATGACGAAGGCGCGGCCGCCGGGCTTGAGCCAGGCGAGGAAGCGGTCGGGGATGGCCGGCACGGCGCCGGTCACCACGACGACGTCGAACGTGGCGGACGGCTGGAAAGCGTTCACCGCCTCGCCGGTCTCGAGGGTGGCGTTGGCGACGCCGGCGCGGGCCAGGGCGGCCTGCGCCGTGCGCGTGAATTCGGCGTGCAGGTCCACGCTGGTGACATGCTCGGCCAGGTGCGCCAGGCAGGCGGTGAGGTAGCCCGAGCCGGTGCCGATTTCCAGCACGCTTTCCGGGCCCCGGAGCGCCAGGGCCTGCAGCAGGCGGCCCTCGACCACCGGTTTCATCATCACCTCGCCGTGGCCCAGCGGCAGCGCCAGGTCGGCGAAGGCCATGTTGCGGTAGGCCGCGGGCACGAAGTCCTCGCGCTGCACGCGACCCATGGTGTCCAGCACGCGCGGATCGAGCACGTTCCAGGTGCGCACCTGGTTGTCGATCATGTTGTGGCGTGCCAGTTCGATGTTCGGTGTCATGCGAGGATCCGCGGTCGGAGGAAGGGCCGAAAAGCATAAGGTGTCGCGGGCAACGGCGGCAACGGGCGCGGCGGTGCCAGCTTGTTGCAGGGTGATGGCTGGGCGGGTGCGGTCGAAGTGCCGGAAGTCATCGCGCCATCATGACTTGCGTCATGCCCGGCATGCGCTTCAGGCACTGCGCTGCAGCGGTTGCCCGGGACGCCGTGCGCCCGGCAGCTTGTGCATGGCCAGGCGCACGGCGCTGCCGAGGGCCGTGTCCAGCCGTTTCAGCCGCATCGCCAGCATGCTGTCGCCACGGCTGCGCGCGGCCAGGCACAGCCAGGCCAGCCAGCGCGACAGGCGGTCGTACTCGACCAGGTTGAGGGTGCCGAGCGCGGTCCGCACGGCGAACGCCGAAGCGTCGCCGGTGCGGCCGGACTCCAGCCACCGCGAAAGCTGGCGCTGGACGTGCCGGTAGGCCGGGCTCAGGGTGATCTCGGACAAGGGGGTATCGGCAGGCATCATTTACAGTACGCGACGGCAGCCGCTGCAAATAAGTGAACTGTAGCGTATACTAAAGCAAATTCGAGGCAAACGTGAAGTGGCATCCGTGACAGCACCGAAATCCCCGGGCCCGGGACGTCCCAAGGACATGGAAAAGCGCGCCGCCATCCTGGCGGCGGCCAAGCAGCTGTTTACCCGGCAGGGCTTCGAGGGCACCAGCATGGATGCCATCGCGACCGCGGCCGGCGTGTCCAAACTGACCGTCTACAGCCATTTCGGCGACAAGGACAACCTGTTCCGCGAAGTGGTGCGCCACTGGATGCAGGAATACCTGCCCGAGGCGACCTACCGGATGGACCCGGACCTGGACATCCGCGACAACCTGCTGCGCGTGGCGCAGACCCACGTCCGCCTCGACTGCAGTCGCCAGGCCGTGGGCACCTTCCGCGCCATCATCGGCGACTGCCGCCAGGGCCGGCCGCGCTACGGGCAGCTGATCTGGGAAGAAGGCGCCATGCGCACGCACGGCCTGCTCGAGGGCCTGCTGCGCCAGGCCGTGGACGCCGGGTTGCTGGACATCGACGATGTCCCGCGCGCGGCGGTGCAGTTCATGGCCCTGGTCAAGGGCGACCTGATGATGCAGCGCCTGTTCGGCTGCGTGGACAGCGACGAGGCCTACGCGGCCCGGCTCGAAGCCAATGCCGAGGCCGGCGTGGACATGTTCCTGCGCGCCTACCTGCCGCGCTGAGGGCTCGCATGCCCGCCGGCTTCGTGTTTGAATGGGCCACATTGAAGCGGGGGTGCCGCGCACGCGGCTGAGACAGTCCCTTCGAACCTGATCCGGTTAGCACCGGTGTAGGGAGCTTCGCCGCACGCGGTCCGCGTGCGTCCGGTGCCGTCGCTTTGGTCATGCGGAAGCCCTCGTGCTTCCGTGCCCCTTCGACCTTTGCCACCGGACCCGCCCATGAACGCCCAGCTTTCCGACCTCGCGCGCAGCGCGCAGCAGCTTTCCGCCACCGTGACCCGGCCGCTCGCCGGTTCCGCCAAGGTGTACGTCACCGGCAGCCGCGAGGACATCCGCGTGCCGATGCGCGACATCGCCCAGGCCGACACGCCGGCCATGTTC
>CAZBZD010000123.1:0-5743 GCA_964496295.1 uncultured Rhodanobacteraceae bacterium
TGGGTCCAGTGCCCGGAGTTGTGCACGCGCGGGGCCATCTCGTTGCCCAGCAGTTCACCATCGGCGACGAACAGTTCCAGCGCGAACACGCCCGTGTAATCCAGCTTTTCGGCCAGGTGCCGGGCATGCTCGAAGGCCTTCGGCGCCAGCGTGTCCGCATCCGGCGCCGGAGCCAGGCTCATCGACAGGATGCCGTCGACGTGCCAGTTCTGCGTCAGCGGCCAGGCGCGGAATTCACCGTCGCCAGCGCGCACGGCGACCACCGAGACTTCGCGCTCGAACGGCACGAAAGCTTCCAGGATCAGGCCGTATTGCGCCGCCGGTTCGCCCAGCGCCTGCCAGGCGGCGTCGGCATCGGCCGCCGACTTCAGGCGGAACTGGCCCTTGCCGTCGTAACCCATGCGCCGGGTTTTCAGGATCGCCGGCGTGCCGACTTCCGCGATCGCGCGATCGAGTTCCCCGCGCGTGTCCACGGTACGGAACGCCGCCGTCGGCAAGCCGATGGCATTGAAAGTGGTCTTTTCGGCCAGCCGATCCTGGGCCACGGCCAAGGCATCCGGATTGGGCGCAACCCGTGTGTGCCGGGTCAGCCAGCGTGCGGTATCAGCCGGCACATTCTCGAAATCGAAAGTCGCCACGTCCACGCGCGCGGCGAAGTCGGCCAGACGCTCATGGTCGTTCCACTCGGCAGCCATGACCGAGGCGACCGGCGCGGCGCAGACATCGGTCTTGCCGTCCAGCACCTGAAAATCGACGCCCAGCGGCACGCCGGCCAGGGCCAGCATGCGCGCCAGCTGTCCGCCGCCGAGGACGCCGACGACCGGTCGCCGACGGCTCATGGCTGCCTCGGGTCGGCGTGGTCCAGAACCTGACGGGTCTGCCCGGCGCGGAAGGTTTCCAGCGCCGCGGCCACGGCCTGGTCATGCAGCGCCAGTACCGAAGCCGCCAGCAGCGCCGCGTTGACGGCACCGGAGCGACCGATCGCCAGCGTGCCCACGGGAACGCCGGCCGGCATCTGCGCGATCGACAACAGCGAGTCCATGCCGTTCAGCGCCTTCGACTGCACCGGCACGCCGAACACCGGCAGGCGCGTCTTGGCCGCCAGCATGCCCGGCAAATGCGCCGCGCCGCCGGCACCGGCGATGATCACCTGCAGGCCGCGTTCGACCGCCTCCTCGGCGTAACGAAACAGCAGGTCCGGAGTTCGGTGCGCCGACACCACCCGCACCTCGTGGACGATGTCCAGCTTGCCGAGCGTGTCGGCCGCGTGCTGCATGGTGTCCCAGTCCGAACGCGAGCCCATCACTACGCCCACGCGGGGTTCGGTCGCCGTCAAGGTCATGGCTGCATCGCCCAAAAGCGGGTATTGTACCGGGAGCCTCTGATCTATTCAGTACAGGCGTTATGATGTTCGGAAAGCCCAACAGCTAGAATGGAGGGACGGGGCCGACTCTGTCTGCCCGCATCCCGGCGGCGCACCTTCTTGACAGGCAGCCAGCCTGCCTTCGTCGGTGCACCTTGACATGCAGGCAGACAGAGCCGGTGCCGCCTGTACTGAATAGACCAGAGGCTCCCCACATGGACAAACGCCTGCTCGACATCCTCTGCTGCCCGGTCAGCAAGACGCCCCTGCGCCCGTTGCGCCGGGACGAAATCGGCCACGTCAACCGCGCCATCGGCGAGGGCGGGGTCGACACCGTCGAAGGCGTCCGCGTCGGCGCGGCGCTCGACGACGGCCTGATCACGACCGACGGCAAGGTCATCTACCCCGTCAGGGACGGCATTCCGGTGCTGCTGCCCGAGGAAGGCATCGGCACCACCCAGCTGAACGGATTTCCTTCCGCCTGACGGCAGCGTGATTGCGGTCACGTTTTGCCATCGGGACGGCGCGACAATGGACCTCCTGCGCCTGTCCGCGTCATTTTCCGCCGAGTACCGGCCATGAGCACGATCAACGACCCCAACAACATCGTCGATTTAGGCTCGCGCCAGGACCCGCGCGACGAGCGCGTGGGCAACCTGCTGGAAAGCGTGCGCCGGACCAGCGAGAGGCTGCTGAAAGAGCTTGCCGACGGCATGTTCGAGCGCGTCGACGACGCCCTGTTCGACCTGGCCGAGAAGGCCGAAAGCAACGCCGTGCAGACCCAGTACTTCGACGGCATGCGCGAAGTGCGCAAGAAGCGCGCCCTGGTCGAACGCCAGTTCCAGAACGAGGTCCGGCGCAACCTGTCCGACTTCGCCGCCGGCCGCGGCAGGCCGGCCCACGGCGGCCTGGCCGGCGGCCCGGGCAACCCCGGCGAGCTGTCGCTGGTCGATGACAGCGAGCTGGAGGAATCGCTGGCCATCGCCAGCATGACCAGCAAGGCGCAGGGGCGTCTCGCGCGTTCGCTGTATGCCGTCAACCAGCGCCTGGCGGTGATCTGCGGCGGCAACAAGATCGAGGACGCCAACAATCCCGTGGGCCCGGCCATGCTGTGCGAGGCCTTCCGTCAGGCCATGCGCGAGCTGGACGTGGAAACCCGCGTGCGCCTGATCATCTACAAGCTCTTCGACCGCTACGTGATGGCCGGCCTGGACGAACTCTACAAGGCCCTCAACCACGAGCTGGCCAGGGCCGGCGTGCTGCCGAAACTGCACCACGAGCTGCCGGGCCGGTCGCGCGCGTCCTCGCGAAGCCGTGGCGGCACCGCCGCCGGGGGCATGGCCGGGGCCGCGTCCGCGGACGATGCCGACTTCCAGGCCGAGTTCTACCAGACCCTCAACACCCTGCTGGCCACCCGCCGGCAGGGTTCCGGCGAAGCCGTGGCGGCGGCGGGCATGCCGTCGCTGAGCCCGGCCGAGCTGCTGGGCGCGCTGAGCATGCTGCAGAACGAAATGGCGGTCGACACCGTCACCCACGCCGACCAGCCCGGACACGTCGTCAGCGCGCAGGACATCGCCCAGCTCAAGGAACACCTGATGCGGCAGGTCGGCCGGCTGCGCGGGGAAACCAAGGTCCACGTCTCCGGCGCCGACGAGGACACCATCGACCTGGTCGGCATGCTGTTCGAGTTCATTCTCGAGGACCGCAACCTGCCGGTCGAGATGCAGGTGCTGCTGGCGCGGCTGCAGATTCCCTACCTCAAGGCCGCCATCCTCGACCGGCGCATGTTCGCGCACAGCTCGCATCCGGCCAGGCAACTGCTGGACGCGCTGGCCGAAGCGGCCAAGGGCTGGTCGGAGGAATCCGACCGCGACCGCCGCCTGTACACCAAGATCCACGGCATCGTCGAAACCCTGCTGCAGGAATTCGACGACGACATGGACATCTTCGTGCGCCTGCACCAGGACCTGGCCGACTTCCAGGCCACCACCCGCAAGCGCGCGGAGCTGTCCGAACAGCGCGTGGCCGAGGCCGTGCGCGGCCGCGAAAAGCTGCAGCAGGCCCGGCGCCGCGCGGCCCAGGAAATCCTCGCCCGCGTGGACCGCCGGGACCAGGACCTCCCGGAAATCATCCGCGGCATCCTCACCCGTGCCTGGGCCAACTACCTGGTCCTGACCCTGCTGCGCCAGGGCGAGGAATCGCAGGAGTTCCGCGTGGCGCTGCGCTTCGTCGACGATTTCGTCTGGAGCGCCCTGCCCAAACACAGCGAAGCCGAACGCGAGCGCCTGCGCCAGTTGCTGCCGCTGCTGGAAAAATCGCTGCGCCACGGCCTCGCCACGGTCGCCTTCCAGGATACCGACGTCGAGTCGCTGATGACCCGGCTCAACGCGCTGTACCGCGTGCAGCTGGGCGAGACCGAAGTGGCCGTGGACAACGTCGCCGGCGCCGACCTGCCCATCCCCGACTCGGTCGAGACCATCGCCCGGCCGGAAGTGATCGCCGAGGTGGAAGCCGACGAGGTCGAGGCCGCGCCCGCCGACGACGACCCCGACATGGAACGCGTGCGCGCGCTCAAGGTCGGCAACTGGCTGGAGTTTTCCGCCGGTCCCGGGCAATCCGGCGAACGCGCCAAGCTGTCGTGGATCAGCCCCATCAGCGGCAAGTACCTGTTCGTCAACCGCCGCGGCCTGAAGGTGGCCGACAAGACCGTCGCCCAGCTCGCCCGCGAGCTTGCCGACGGCAGCGCCATCGTGCTGGAAGAACTGCCGCTGTTCGACCGCGCGCTGGACGCCATCGTCGAACGCCTGCGCCAGACCCAGGGCAAGCGCAAGCAGGCCGAGGCGGACGACACTCCGTAGGGCATGCGGACGCGGAATGTGCAGGAACCCGCCCTGCAACGGGCGGGTGGCGTATCGGTTTTCAGCCGCCGTTTTTCGTGGCCCGCCGCGGCAAATGCCGTATCATGCGCGACACCTCCGCCACGCTTCGACGCCATGTCCAAGGTTTCCCGCGCCCCGGCGCCCGGGCCGTCCGCGCTTCCGCCCGCCGCCGTCATCCGTGCCGACGTCGAACGCGCGCTGCGCGAGGACATCGGCAGCGGCGACGTCACCGCCGCCCTGCTGCCCGCCGGGGCCCGTGCCGAAGCCCGCGTGGTGTGCCGCGAGGATGCCGTGATCGCCGGCGCGGCCTGGTTCGATGCCTGCTTCCGTCACGTCGACCCGGACACCACCGTCACCTGGCAGGTGGCGGACGGCGACCATGTCGCGGCCGACAGCGTCGTGTGCACCCTCGCCGGCAACGCGCGCGCGCTGGTCACCGCCGAGCGCACCGCGCTCAATTTCCTGCAGACCCTGTCCGGCACGGCCACCACCACCGCGCGCTACGCCGCCGCCCTCGCCGGCACCCGCACGCGCGTGCTGGACACGCGCAAGACCGTGCCCGGCCTGCGCGCGGCGCAGAAATACGCCGTGCGCACCGGTGGCGGCAGCAACCACCGCGCCGGCCTCCACGACGCCTTCCTGATCAAGGAAAACCATATCGCCGCCGCCGGCAGCATCGCCGCCGTGGTACGGGCCGCGCGCACGCAGCATCCCGACCTGCTGCTGGAAGTGGAAGTGGAAACCCTGGACGAGCTGGAGCAGGCGCTGGACGCCGGCGTCGATCGCATCATGCTCGACGAGTTCACGCCCGAAGCCACGCGCGAGGCGGTCGCCCGCACCGCCGGCCGCGTGCCGCTGGAAGTGTCCGGCAGCGTGGAACTGGAACGCCTGCCCGCGATCGCCGGGACCGGCGTGGATTTCATCTCGGTCGGCGCCCTCACCAAGCACGTCCGCGCCATCGACCTGTCCATGCGCCTGACCTTGCGCTGAGCCGAATCCGGGCCGACTTGCCGGGCACGCGCCGGCGGCGCACACTCGACGCATGCCCTTCGAACTGATCCTGCTGCTGGTCCTGATCGTCGCCGTCGGTGCATGGCTGGACGCCATGCGCCAGCACGACCATGCCCTGCACGCCGCACGGCACCTGTGCGCCAGCCACCAGGTACAACTGCTGGACCAGACCGTCGGCCTGTCCGCGCTACGGCTGCGCCGGCACGAGGGACGCCTGGCGCTCGAACGCCGTTACACCTTCGAGGTCAGCGTCGACGGCAACGACCGCCAGCCGGGCACCCTGTGGCTCGTGCACGGCCGCCTGACCGGGGTCAGCGCCGCGTGGCTGAAACCGGCGGACGTGCACACGCTGGATGCCCGCACCGAAGTGGCCGACCTGCTGGAGCGGATTTCGCACGATCGCACGACGTGAAGGGGAGGGCGGAATTCGGGGCTCGGAACTCGGAACTCGGAACTCGGAACTCGGGACCCGGGACCCGGGACCCGGGAC
>CAZBZD010000124.1:0-5733 GCA_964496295.1 uncultured Rhodanobacteraceae bacterium
CCTGGCCTCGCTGCTGGCGCTGCAGGCGCCGGCCGACCGCCGCGGCTGGTATGCGGCGATTCCGCAGCTCGGCGCGCTGATCGGCTTCATCGTCGCCGCCGGCCTGTTCGCCTACATCTGGTCGAGCCTGCCGCACGACGAGTTCATCGCCTGGGGCTGGCGCTACCCGTTCTTCACGGCCTTCGCCGTCAACGTGGTGGCCCTGTTCGCGCGCCTGCGCCTGGTGGTGAGCCCCGAATACGCCGAACAGTTCAAGAACCAGGAGCTGGACCCGGCGCCGCTGGGCGAGTTGTTCCGCGAACAGGGCGCGTTCGTGGTGCTGGGCGCGTTCGCCCCGCTGGCCAGCTACGCGCTGTTCAACCTGGTGACGATCTTCGCGCTGGCATGGGCGCTGGTGTTCACCGAGCAGTCGACGCTGAGCTTCCTGCTGGCGCAGATCATCGGCGCGCTGGTCGCGCTGCCGTGCATGCTCTGGTCCGGGCGCATCGCCGACATCCTCGGCCGGCGCACCACGCTGGGCCTGTTCGCGGTGCTGATCGCCGTGTACAGCGGCTGGACGGCGCTGATGCTGGCCGGCGGCACGCTGCAGAGCTACGTGTTCATCATCGTCGGCTTCGCCCTGCTGGGTTTCTCCTACGGCCAGTCGGCCGGCGCGGTGAGCTCCAGCTTCCGCAGCCGCTTCCGCTATTCCGGCGCGCGCATTTCCTCGGACCTGGGCTGGCTGATCGGCGCCGGCTTCGCGCCGCTGGCCGCGCTGGCGCTGGCCGTGTACCTGGGCACCGACTACGTCGGCCTGTACCTGCTGTCCGGCGCGGCCTGCACCCTCGGCGCGCTGTGGTTCAGCCGCAGGATGGGCGGCCTGCCCGACAAGGACAACTGATCCTGCGATTGCCACGAGCCTCTCTGAACGCGTAGGGCGGGCAGTGCCCGCCGTTTGGCCATCCACGTGCATTTGCGGTGGACAATGCCCGCCCTGCGTTTCGTCGCCTGCGCTTTGACGCGTTCTGGTTCGGGCGTGTAGGTCGGGTTGGCTTCATCAACCCGGCACCCGGTATGGCCCTGACGGGAAAGTCGGGTCCGTCGCTACGCTCCTTGACCCGACCTACTCCGCTTTTTCAGCAGCCCAACGCTGTCGCGGCCACCGGCCGCTCCCACGGAACCTTTGATCACGTCCGGCCTGATGCCTGCAGGCCGGGCGTTTTTTCCGGTTCCAGGCCGGGCGCGTCGCCGGTGCGGTGGCCGATCCACGCCGCCAGGCCGGACAGGGCGGCGGCCAGCCCGGCGATGACCGCGGTGCCGGCGCCCAGCGCGCGCAGGCCGTTCAGGCCGCTGGTCACCACCAGGTCGCCGAAGCGCCACACGGTGGTTTCGACGAAGTTCTTGCCCTTGTAGCGCGTCTCGCGGGAGGCCCGCGCGTACAGCGCGTCGCTGGCCGGCTTGATCATGCCGTACTGCATGCCGCGCACCACCACCTGCAGCACGATCAGCAACGAGATGCCGACGCCGAATACCCGCATCGGCCCGGTGCCCAGCACGGCGATCGCCGCCAGCAACGCCACGTTGAGCAAGGCCGGCAGCACCAGGCCCCAGGCGGCGCCGAAGCGCGACAACAGCCAGCGCGTCAGGGTCAGCTGCATCACCATGCCCAGCATGTTGATGGCCAGATCCAGGTCGGCGTAGAACTCCAGCCGCGCCACGCGCCCGTCGACATGCGCCTTGACGTAATCGGCGACCAGCGCGTAGGCCAGCGTGCCGATGCCGTCGCTGAGCAGCATCAGCAGCGCCATGTAGCGCACGAACGGCTGCAGGAAAGCCTGGCGCACGCCGGCCCAGAGCGACCCGCCGATGGCGCTGTCGGCATCGACCTGGCGCACGCCCGTGCGATGCGCCGACACCACCAGCAGCACCGCCAGCGCCAGCACCAGCAGCACGGCCGACACCACCAGCAGCGGCGCCACGCCGATCACCGCGACCAGGCCGCGCGTCAGCGGCGGCCCGGCCAGCGCGCCGAGCATGCCGGCGAAGGCGATCAGCGGAAACAGGCGACGCGCCTGCCCGCTCGTCCACAGGTCCGCCATCAGGCTCCAGAACAGCGACACCACGAACAGGTTGAACACGCTCACCCAGGTGAAGAACGCCACGCCCAGCGTGCGCGCGCCGATCTGCTGCTGCGCCATGAACGCCGGCACGAAGGCGACCAGGCAAATGGTGAAAAAGCCGTACACCCACACCAGCAGGCGGCGGCGCGCGAAGCGCGAGACCAGCCAGCCGAACACCGGCGTCAGCACCAGCATGGCCACGAAGGTGCCGGCATAGAACAGCGGCAGCGCCACCGAGCCGGTCGCGCCGCTCAACTGGTCGCGCACCGGGCGGATGATGTAGTACGAGGTCAGGATCAGGAAAAACGCCAGCGACGAGAGCAGTAGCGGCGTGCCCTCCCCCGCGTGGATGTTGTCTCGCCATTTCACGGGCAGCGGTTCTCGATGGTCACGGGGCGCGGGCCGGCCGCGCACGCAGGAGCGGCAGGGGACAGTGCAATACCGCGCAGATCATGCGCAGCAATTCGGATTCGACCGCCACAACGATACCATCGGCGTCGACGACGATGGCCAGGCCGTCGACCACCAGTTGCTTGTCCAGGGCGCGCAGCCGGTCCAGGGCGGCGAGCGCCCGGTCCAGCGCCGCCTGCCAGTCGGCCGGCACGACCGGCTCGGCGCGCCAGCCCGGCAAGGTGCGCTGCATGGCCAGCAGGAACGCCCGTCGCGCCGCTTCGGCATCGCCGCGGTTGCCGTGGCGGGCGAGGATCGCGCACACGGTGGCGAAGCTTTCGCGGCAGTCCCTGAGCCGTCGGGTACCGGGGCGGAAGCCGGCCGCCGGATCGAGCAGGTCGTGCAGTTGCCGGCCCAGCAGGCGCAGCAGGCAGTATTCGTCCAGGTCCACGCGCGCGTCGGCGCGCGCCAGCGCATCGAGCGTGTCCAGCAACTGCCGCAGTTGCGGCCGGGGACGCCGGCGCAGGGTCGGCAGGGCCAGCGCCGCCAGCGGCAGGCGCAGCATCGGGTCCAGCCCGGCCACGGTGGCGCGGGCCTGTTCGGCGGCGGCGACCGCGGCGGCGCCCAGGGTGCGCTCGATGATCGCCTTCTGCCTGTCGAGCACCGCCGCCTGCCCGCCCAGCCCCAGGGCCAGCAACAGCGCTTCGGCCCGCGACGGATCCTGCGCCGCCTGGCGCAGGCCCTCGGGCAGGCGTTCGCGCAGCGTGGCGGCCAGGTCGAAATCGCGCGCCTGCGGGCGCCCCGCGCGGGAACTGATACGCCCGGGTGCCGTCGTCGGGGCCGCGCCGGGGCGCGCCGCCGGTCGCTCCCGCCCGCCGTCCGCCCCGGCGACGGCCGCGGGCGCAAAACCGGCCAGCGAGGCCGCCGGCGACGCCGGGTCCGCCGCCCGCGGCGGATGCTGCCAGGCACTGGCCAGCGCCGCGATTTCCCGGTCGCTCCAGTGCACGCCCAGCGCGCGCAGGCGCTTGCGCAGGGGCGGATGCGTCGCGAACCAGCCGCCGGGGCGGCCCGGCGCGCCGAACAGCATGTGCATCACTTCCAGCCTGCCGGGCGCCCGGATCCGCGACCCTTCGCGCAACGCGGCGATCTTTTTCAGCGCGCCCGCGATGCCCGCGGTCTGGCGCGTGAAGCGCACCGCCGAGGCGTCGGCCAGCGATTCGCGCGTGCGTGCCACGGCGGCCTGCACCAGGCGTCCGCAGAACGATCCGGCGGCCCCGAAACACACCGCCGCCAGACCGCCCATGAACAGCAGCGCCGGCATGCTGTTGTCCATGGCGCTGCCGCGGCGACTCGCGAAATTCATGCCCGCGTCGAGCATGCGGTGGCCGATCACGCCGACGCCGATGATGCCGTACAGCAGGCCCATCAGGCGGATGTTCAGGCGCATGTCGCCGTTGACCACGTGGCCGAGCTCGTGCGCGACCACGCCCTGCAACTCGTCGCGGTCCAGCTTGTCCAGGCAGCCCTGGCTCACGCAGATGGCGGCATCCGACGCCGTGTAGCCGGCGGCAAAGGCGTTGATGCCGAGCTCGTGCTCCATCACGAAGATGTTGAATACCGGCACCCCGGAGGCGATGGCGATTTCCTCCACCACGTTGCGCAGGCGCCGCCAGGTCGGGTCGGTGGTGCCGGCCGGTACCGGCGCGGCGCCCATGCCCATGGCCACGACGGCGCCGCCGCCGCGCAGGGTGGCGATGCGCCAGATCGAGGCCAGCGCGATCAGGACCAGCAGGATCCCGCTCAACGTGGCGATGGCGGACCAGGACATGTGCCCGTCCACTCCGGACAGGAACGCCTTGCCAAGGTGGTAGCCCCAGGCCACCACGAGATCCACGACGGCGACCACGGCCAGCACCGCCAGCACGAACAGCGCGATCATCCAGCGGCTGCGGCGGCGGTACCGGTCCTGGTCGGCAAAGAAATCCATCAGGAAACCCCGGAAAACGGCGCGCCACCGGGGATTTGCGAGATTCCCATCAGGGGCATGCCGTCACGATGCCGTGGCCTGCACGCCACGGCACGCGCGCCGGAAGCCCGCCCATGCGGGCAGGCGCGACGGGGCGGACGGCATCAACGAGTCCCGGCTCATGTGGCGGCCGTCACCGGCTGGACCGGCAGCAGCGGCAGCGGGCAATGCAGGGCCGCGCAGATCACGCGCAGCAGCTCGGCCTCGGCCACGGTGAGCACGCCGTCGGCGCTGATGGCCGTGGCCAGGCCGTCGACCACCCGTTGCTTGTCCGCCGCGCGCAGGCTGTCGAGGTGGGACAAGGCCCGGTCCAGCGCCGCCTGCCAGTCGTCGTCCACGGCAAAGGCCGCGTCGTGGCCGGGCAGGGTCCGCTGCATGGCCAGGCGATAGGCGCGTTCGGCCACCCGCATGTCCTCGTCGCCGCTGGCGGCAACGATGGCGCACAGCGTGGCGAAGCTGTCGCGGCGCTGGCGCAGGCGATGCCGGCCGGGGGTGAAACCGGCGGCGGGATCGAGCAGGTCGACGAGCTGCAGGTGCAGCAGCCGCACCAGGCAGTATTCGTGCAGGTCCACGTGGCGGTCGGCGCGGATCAGCTTGTCCAGGGTGTCGAGCAGGGACGAAAGTTCGGGACGCGGCCGGCGCCGCAGCGACGGGAAGGCCAGCGCGGCCAGCGGCAGGCGCTGCATGGGATGCAGGCCGGCCAGGGCCGGCCGCATGCGCTCGGCGTCCTCGGCACAGACGCTGCCCATGGCGTGGTCGATGGTGAGCAACTGGGCATCGCGCACGCCGGCGTCGCGGTCCAGGGCCAGCGCCAGCAGCAGGGCCCGCGCGCCGTGCGGATCGCGCACGGCCTCGCGCAGGCCGGCCGGCAGCCGGTCGCGCAACACCCCGGCCAGGTTGAAGTCGGCCGTGGCAGGCTCCGCCACGCGCTCGCTGACGCCCGATGCCGGCATCTGCCAGCGGGCGCCCGCCTCCGGCATCGACACCTCGGGCGCCGATGCCGCCGCGGCCATGCCCATGACCTGCTGGGGCGCGAAACCGGCGATCGACGCCGAGGCCTGGTCCGGGTCGGCCGCGCGCCGCGGCTGCTGCCAGGCGCGGGCGATGGCCTCGATTTCCCGCTCGTTCCATTCCACGCCGAGGTCCCGGAGCCGCTCGGGCAGCGGCGGATGGGTGGCGAACAGGCTGGAAAAACGCCCGGCCTCGCCGAACAGCATG
>CAZBZD010000125.1:0-5666 GCA_964496295.1 uncultured Rhodanobacteraceae bacterium
CCACGTCGTTGCCCACGGGGCTGACCATGCCCATGCCGGTGACTACCACGCGTCGTTTGCTCATGCTTGTCTTCTTCCGTCGATGCGCATTCGACAACCATACGCCAGCGAAGGTTGTCACGTGCAGAAACGCAAACTGCGCCGGTCGGCGCAGTCTGCATGGTTGATGGCAATGGCACGGGAACCGGCCGGGACGCCGGCAACGCGTGCCCGGCCAGTCACGTCAGGCTTCGGCGTGCGCCTTGATGTAGTCGACTGCCTGCTGGACCGTGGTGATCTTTTCCGCTTCCTCGTCGGGAATCTCGGTCTCGAATTCTTCTTCGAGCGCCATCACCAGCTCGACGGTATCCAGCGAATCGGCGCCCAGATCATCCACGAACGAAGCGGTGGCAGTGACCTCGTCCTCCTTGACGCCCAGTTGCTCGACGACGATCTTCTTGACGCGCTCTTCGATGGTACTCATTGGTTTTAGACCTCCCAAGGGGATAAAGCCGGCGCATTGTAATGGCAAATCGAACCGCTCGCCAGCAACCAGCTGTGGTTGGACGCCCCTTCCCGTTCGGGTCGGGCAGCAAAAGAGTGGTAATTGTCTCGCAAAAACCGGGCGAAGGCGACAACCGATGTCGCGGAATCATGCGTCCTCGAGACAAACAACCGTGATATCAGCCAGTTACGGCATCAAGGCATGTACATGCCACCGTTGACGTGGAGCGTTTCGCCGGTGATGTAGGACGCTGCCGGCGAGGCCAGGAAAGCCACCGCCTCGGCAATGTCGGCGGGCTCGCCGAGCCGTCCCAGGGCGATCTGCCCTTCCAGGCTCCGGCGCTGCTCGTCGGCCAGCGCGCGCGTCATGTCGGTGTCGATGAAGCCCGGCGCGACCACGTTGACGGTGATGCCGCGCGTGCCGATCTCGCGCGCCAGCGACTTCGAAAAGGCGATGATGCCGGCCTTGGCCGCCGCGTAGTTGGCCTGGCCGGGATTGCCGGTCACGCCCACCACCGAGGCGATGGAAATGATGCGGCCCTTGCGCGCCTTCATCATGCCGCGCATGACCGCCTTGGACAGGCGGTAGACCGAAGTGAGGTTGGTGTCCATGATGGCCTGCCAGTCCTCGTCCTTCATGCGCATCAGCAACTGGTCGCGGGTGATGCCGGCGTTGTTGACCAGGATCGACACCGCGCCGAATTCCTTGCCGACGGCATCCACCAGTTCCTTGACGTTGTCGGCGTCGGTCACGTCCAGCACGCGGCCGTGGCCGCCGTGCGCGGCCAGGCGCTCGCCGATGGCACTGGCGCCGGCTTCGCTGGTGGCGGTGCCGACGACGGTGGCGCCGCGCGCGGCCAGGGTGTCGGCGATGGCCGCGCCGATGCCGCGGCTGGCGCCGGTGACCAGGACGATTTCGCCTTCGAGGGATGGGGTCATGGGTGTGGTCCTGTTCGGGATGGACTGGGATGGTAGCGGGGTGGGCGGGGCTCGGGATTTCGGGCCCCGGGCCCGGGGCCCGGAAAGACGCCGGCCCTCAGGTCCAGTCGGCCAGCGCCTTGTCCAGGCTTTCCGGGGTGCCGATGGCGCGCCAGTCGAGCGCGCGGTCGATGCGCTTGCCGAGCCCGGTCAGTACCTTGCCCGGGCCGCATTCGGCGAGCCGGGTGGCGCCCGCGGCGGCCAGCGCCTGCACGCAGTCGGTCCAGCGCACCGGCATGTAGAGCTGGCGCTTGAGCCCGTCGCGGATGGCCTCGAGGGTGTCGAATGCCTTGCCCTCGACGTTCTGCACCACCGGCACCGACGGCATGCGCCAGTCCAGCCGGTCCATGCGTTCGGCGAGCTGGTCGGCGGCTTCGCGCATCAGGATCGTGTGCGAGGGCACGGACACGGCCAGCTTCACGGTCTTCCGGACCCCGAGCCCGGCCAGTTTCTCCAGCGCCCGGTCCACGGCCTCGGCATGTCCGGCGATCACCACCTGGCCGGGCGAGTTGTAGTTGGCCGGTGCCACGGCCTGGTCGCCGGCGACCTCGCGGCAGACCCCGGAAATCGTGTCGTCGTCGCTGCCCAGCACGGCGGCCATGGCGCCCGTGCCGGCCGGCACCGCGGCCTGCATCAGGCGGCCGCGCTCGGCGACCAGGCCGGCGGCGTCCCCGAGCGACAGGGCGCCGGCGCACACCAGCGCCGAATACTCGCCCAGGCTGTGCCCGGCCATCCGCGCCGGTTGCGCTCCGCCGAGCTTGTTCCATACCCGCCACACGGCCACGCTGGCGGCCAGCAGGGCCGGCTGGGTGTTTTCGGTACGGTCGAGCTCGTCAGCGTCGTCGGCCCGGGCCATGGCCCACAGGTCGACGCCGGCGCTGGCGGAGGCCTCGGCGAAGGTTTGCTCCACTTCCGGGTGCAAGGCGGCCAGTTCGGCGAGCATGCCCGTTGATTGCGAACCCTGGCCGGGAAAGACGAAGGCAAGTCCTGCTGACATGATTACTCACAACCAAATGATGAATGACAAGGGTGCCGCCGGCTCCGTCGCTACGCTCCTTGGCCGGCCTACGCGATTTTATTCCTGCAGGGTTCCGGGTCCCGAGCCCCGGCGCTCAGTACGTCAACAGCGCGGAAGCCCAGGTGAACCCGCCGCCGAAAGCTTCCAGCAGCAGGTTCTGGCCGCGCTTGACCTGGCCGGAGCTGATCGCCGCGTCCAGCGCCAGCGGTACCGAGCCGGACGAGGTGTTGGCGTGCTTGTGCACGGTCACGATGACGCGGTCCATGGACAGATCCAGACGTTTGGCCGTGGCCTGGATGATGCGCAGGTTGGCCTGGTGCGGGATCAGCCAGTCGACGTCCGATTCCTGCATGCCGGCCGCGGCCAGCGTCTCGCCGACCAGCGCGTCGAAAGTCTTGACCGCGATCTTGAACACCTCGCGGCCCTTCATGCGGATGCGCACGCCGTGGTTGGGTTCGTCCCTGAAACCGACGGACACGCCGACCGGGTTGTACAGCAGTTCCTTGTAGCCGCCGTCGGCATGCAGGCAGGTGGCGCGGATGCCGGGCTCGTCGGAAGCTTCCAGCACCACGGCGCCGGCGCCGTCGCCGAACAGCACGCAGGTCTCGCGCTCGCCCCAGTCGACCATGCGAGTCAGGGTTTCGGCCCCGATCACCAGCGCCTTTTTCGCCTGCCCCGAGCGCACCATGGCGTTGGCCACGCCCAGCGCGTACACGAAGCCGGAGCACGCCGCGTTGACGTCGAACGCCGCGCAGCCGTTGGCGCCCAGGCGATGCTGCACCAGGCAGGCGGTGGACGGGAACACGATGTCCGGCGTGGTCGTGCCGAGCACCAGCAGGTCCAGCTCCGAGGCCTTGACGCCGGCGCGTTGCAGCGCCTGTTCGGCGGCGCGGAAAGCCAGGTCGCCGGTGGTCTCTCCCTCGGCGGCGATATGGCGCTCCTCGATGCCGGTGCGGGTGCGGATCCACTCGTCGCTGGTGTCGACGATCTTTTCCAGGTCGGCATTGGTCACCACGCGTTCGGGCAACGCGCTGCCAGTGGCGATGATGCGTGCGTAAGTCAGAGTCGTTCCCCTTCGTGCGCGGGCTGTGGGTGGCAATCGATTCGAACCGGGAACTTTACACCACGATGACGTGCCATGGGACTGCTTGGCCATAATGCGTAGGGCGGGCACTGCCCGCCGCAATGGGCCTCGACTCGTAAATCAGGACCCATGGACACAGATCAACGCGGATGAGCACGGATCAAGATGTGTTTTTCTGTATCCGCGTCCATCCGTGTTGATCCGTGTCAAAAATCAAAAATGCGTAGGGCGGGCACTCCCCGCCGCAATGGGCTCCGACGGCGGGCAGTGCCCGCCCTACGTGGGTTTGCAGGCTCAGACCAGGCGACCGGCTGCCGCCACGATGTCGTCCTCGCCCGGCAGCACCAGCAAGGCGGCGCCGGCCAGCGGCGTGAAGGTGTCGGCGCCGACGATCCGCTCGATCGGCTTGTTGCCCAGGCCGCCCTCGACCAGCGCGGTGATGACGCCCTCGCCCACGCCGGCGCTGTGGCGCCCTTCGTCGACCACCAGAATGCGTTCGGCATCGTCGGCCTGCTCCACGATGAAGGCCTCGTCGAGCGGTGCCAGCCAGCGCAGGTCGACCACGCGCACTTTCCAGCCGTGCGCCTCGCCGATGCGCCTGGACGCGCGCAGGCTCATCGGCACGCCGTTGCCGAAGGTGAAGATCACCAGGTCCTTCGCCCCGGCCTCGTACACGCGGCCCTCGCCCAGCGTCATCGCCTGCCCCGGCTCGGGATAGGCAAACTGCCACGCGCCGTCGCCGGCCTCGTGCAGATCCTTGGTCATGTACAGGGCGATCGGCTCCAGGAACGCGCACACGCGCCCGTCCACCTTGGCCAGCGCGGCCAGCGTGCGCAGCATGGTCACGGCATCGTCGCCACGGCTCGGGCAACCGACGACCAGGCCGGGAATGTCGCGCAGGGCGGCAATCGAGTTGTCGTTGTGGAAGTGCCCGCCGAAGCCCTTCTGGTAGCCCAGCGAGGCGATGCGCACCAGCATCGGGTTGCGGTACTGGTCGTTGGAGAAGAACTGCAACGAGGCCGCCTCGCCGCGGATCTGGTCGCAGGCGTTGTGGAAATAGGCCAGGTACTGGATTTCCGGAATCGGCAGGAAACCCATGTTGGCGTAGCCCTGGGCCAGGCCGAGGATGGTGGTCTCGTCCAGCAGCGTGTTGAACACGCGCGTGCCGCGGAAGGCCTTGTGCAGGCCGCGCGTGACGGTGTACACGCCGCCCTTCTGCGCCACGTCCTCGCCGAACAGCAACGTTTCGGGGTACTTGCCCATCAGGTCGTGCAGGGCCTGGTTGATCTGGATGGCCAGGTGCCGCGGCGGCTGGTTTTCCGGCAGCTTCTTCTCGCTGCCGAACACCTTGACGCGCTGCTCTTGCGCAACCGATCGTTCGGCCTCGGCCCTGACCTTGTCCGGACTGTACGGCGCCAGCGGCGCGACGACTTCCTCGAGCGTTTCCAGCTTGGCATGGCCGTCGGCCGCGGCGGCCGCGTCGAAACAGCGCTTGCGTACCGATTCGTACCACGCAAGCAGCTCTTCCTTCGTGTACAGGCCGGCCTCCAGCGCGATGGCGGCCGAACGCAACAGCGGATCGGTCGCTTCCAGCGCCACCAGTTCCTCGACGGAGCGCCATTCGATCTCGAAATCGGTGCCGGCGTGGCCGGTCAGGCGCGTGGTGTGCAGATGCAGGAAGGTCGGGCGACGCGTCGTGCGGCAATGCTCGACGGCACGCGCCACGCCGGCGTAGCCCTGTGCCAGGTCCAGGCTGTCGGCGTAGAAATAATCCAGGTTCGAGCGGTGCTGGAAGTTGCTCGCCACCCAGCCGCGCGGCGTCTTCACCGAGATGCCGATGCCGTTGTCCTCGCACACGAACAGCACCGGCGCGTGCAGGCCCTGGTAGGCGGTCCAGGCGGCGGCATTGAAGGCGGTCTGCGCGGTGGCATGGTTGGACGAGGCGTCGCCGAAGCTGCACACCACGATGGCGTCCCGCGGCACCGGCAGCGCATGGCCGATGCGCGGCGCCTGCTCGATGGCCACGGCGGTGCCGAAGGCCTTGGGCAGGTGCGAGGCGATGGTCGAGGTCTGCGGCAGCACCCACAACGGCTTGCTGCCCCA